>NZ_JNAC01000027.1:0-44563 GCF_000722555.1 Sphingobium sp. DC-2
GAAGGAACCGTTCAATGCGACCTTGACAAGGCCCGGATCATACAAGTCGACCATTGTATCGGTCGGGACATCGCCGGGGCCCGCGCGATCGCGGGTCATGGGCGCCATGACGATGCGGTTGGCAAGGGCGATGTCACCCAGGGTTACGGGAGAGAAGATGTCGGTCATGGCACGAACCGGGGCGGCTGGCCGCTCTTGGCAAAGGCTTCCGCGATGTAGGCCGGATAGTCCTGGCCCGTCAGCGCGGTCCAGCGCGCCCAGGCGGCAAGGTCGGTCACCTGCTGCCAGCGGGCGATGCGGCCCTGAGCGTCGAAATGCCAGCGATCGGCCAGCCAGATCGGATCGAGCGTGACGCCGTCCGGCCCGGTCCCTTCGAACCTGGCGAAGGACATGACGCTATGGTCGCTGCCCGCCACGTCCAGTTCCGTGATGCGCCAATCGGGAATGGCGGACCAATAGAATTCCGCCTCGATCTGGAGGAAGAAGGGATCGTCCGCGACATCGTGCGGATCGACAGCGATGCTGTGGCCGCCAATCTCCGCCACCGCTCCGGGCGCCCAGACGAGCAGGCCGCGCGGAGGCACCGGGATGGTGCGGGTTTTCCAGGCGTCGAAATAGCCCTGGAACAGGATTTTCACCGCTTCGACATTAGGATTGGCCATGGGCGATCAGCTCCGCACGCGAGGTTTGGGAAGGGGTGCGCCGCGCCGCATGGTTTCGATGAACTTTTCCAGCGGCGCGGGCGGCTCGACCGGGCCGTCATGCGGCTGGCCCTGCCGCTCCCAATAGCTTTTCCAGCTGGGGAACAGATCATGGAAGCTGCCATGATAGGGCGGGTGGCCCGGCCAGCGCATCTTGCGATCGCCAATGGGCGGCTTGTTGAGGTCGGTCGCATACCAGTAGAGCGGCAGGCGGCGGCGGAAAAACCAGCGGCCGTCTATCCTTTCATACTGATCGAAATACATCATTTGCATGATGACCCATTCGGGTCCGGTTTCATGTTCATTCTTCGAATAGACGACTCCCTGGGCATGGTCGGGATCGTCGAAATCGATGATGTGGCCGCCGATGTGATGGGACGTGCCGTCGAACTGCATCGAATGGGTTTCGTCGAACCAGTCGCGCAGCGCCTTGCGGCCGGTCTTGCCGCCGCCCACGCGCACATCTTCGGGGAAGAGGTTCACCCAGGCATCGGAATCACGCATGTCGAGCGCGAGAGAATATTTGGCCGCAAGCTGGCGGATGGCGTCGAGCGATTCCAGCCGGTCGATCCGCGCAAGCAACTGTTCGTCGGCCGTCATCCCTGTTCCGCTCCTTCGCTATCCTTGCCATGCTGTTTCCCCGATTGCGCCGGGCGAGGAAATGGCGGAATAGCTCAAAGGCCATGACCAAATCGCTCATCCCCAACAAGCAACTGTCGCGGCCGGTGCCGGGGCGCGTGCCCGCAGGCGTGGCGCGCGACCTGTTGCGGATGGTCGCGGAACATGGCGGTTCGCCCGATCGCTTCCTGCGCAACGCCGGTCTGTCCGCGCTCGGCACAGTGCTGATCGAGAGACGGGACGATCGCGACAGCATCGCGCACGCGGATTTCACCCGCCTATATGCCCGCGCGACAGCGATGCTGGACGAGGTGGCGGCGCGGCAGGAGGGCCGCACGTCGCTGACCAAGGGCGGCGTCGACATGATGTGCTATGCCATCATCACCTGCCGCACGCTGCGCGACGTGATCGCGCGGATGGACCAGTTCTTCGCCCTGCTCGCCCCGCGCACCGGGCGGCTGACGCTGACGATCGCTGGCGGGGAAGCGCGGCTGGACATGGCGACGATCCGCAAGGTCCGAAACAGTTGCGCCTATCTGTCGGACCTGACGGGACTTGCCACCCATCACCGGCTGTTCGGCTGGCTGATCGGGGAGGATATTCCGCTGTCGGGCACGGCGATGCGCTATCCGCCGCTGATGGACGCGCGCACCGTGGCCTATCTGCTGCCCTATCCGGTCGAACATCATGCGCCGGAAAACAGGCTGCGCTTTCCCGCCCGCTATCTCGACCGGCCGGTGGTGCGCGACCATCATGAACTGGATCTGCTGCTGGAGCGCTTCCCCTTCGACATAGAGGAGCCGCAGTCCAAGCAGACGCCGCTGTCGGACCGGATTTCGCACCTCTACGCATCGATGCTGGCGAGCGGGGACGCGCCCGCGACGGCGGACGAACTGGCGCGCCGGTTCAGCATCAGCATCGCGACGCTGAAACGCCGCCTGACCGCAGAGGGCACGTCATTGTCGCGGATCAAGGCCAATGCCCGGCGCGACATTGCCGCGCACCTGCTGCGCGATGGACGGCTGTCCATAGCGGAAGTCGGGCGGCGGGCGCATTTCAGCGACACCGGCTCCTTCTGCCGCGCGTTCCGCCAGTGGACCGGCACGTCGCCGACCCGCTGGCGGAACAGCTAACGGCTGGCGGTCAGCCGCACGGGGCCGAGCCAACCGGCGGCAATGGGTTGCAGCTTCTTGAAGGACGCGCTTTTCGGATCGACCATCGCATTTTGCGGCACGTTGGCGATGGTGACCGTCAGGCTGTTGACGCCCGGTTTCAACGCGCCGGTCAGGTCAGCCCTGAAGGGCGAGGCGATCACCGGCGGCAGGGTGCGGCCATTGACGGTGACCGTCGCCATGTCATGCACCCGGCCCAGGTCGAGCGTCAGCTTCGTTCCCGCCGCGAGCCAGGCGGGATCGACGGTGATGGAGCGGCTATAGACCGCCTCCCCCGCAAAGCCCGCCAGTTCCGGCACCTCGCGCCAGTCCCTGAGCGTCACCTTGCCGAAATCATGGGCATAGGGTTTGCGCGAGGCATGGCCCTTTACCGACAGCGACCAGCCATCGGCAGGCAGCGTCAGGGAGCCGATGGCGGCTGGCTGCGGCACTGGCTGTACCGCCGTGCGCGGATCGAGCAGCAGAAGCGCGCTTTCGCCGCCGCCCAGCGACAGCGGCACGCGGGTCGATCCGCCCGCCGCGATCGCCGGCTGGGGCGTGATGGAACCGTCCATCGCCTGCCACCGCGTGACACCGCCCGCCTGCGGCAAGGTGAGCGTCACATTGCGGGCGCTGCCGCCGCGGTTATGGACGAAGGTGGCGGTGCGGCCATCGATCCGGCGCTGGACGAAGACGAGGTCCGACGCATCTCCTTCGAAGGTCAGGTTGCCCTGAACCCCCGCCGCGCGGATCGCCGCCGTAAGGCCGCTGGCCGGAACGACCTTCGCACCGGCCTTCATGGCCGCGGCGACAGCCTTCCGCACGCGTGCGTCGCGCCGCCTGGCGTCAGCCAGCCCCTCGTCACGGCGGGGCGCGCGATCGGTGAAGAAGACGGGCAGGCCCGCTTTGGCGAAGCTGGCGATGGCTTCGGCCGTATCGGCGCGAATGCCGTCGATCGGGGGCAGGACGAGCACGGAATAGCGATGGCCGCCCCTGGAAAGGAGCTGCCGCCCGTCCACCTTCGCCTGCGCGATGGAATCGGGATTGATCCGGTCGAAATCATAGCCTGCGGCAAGGAACGCCTTTTCCCCGGCCTGCTTGCCCGCGCCCTCATCCTCTATGCCGACATAATAGCCATAGCGGCCGTAGAACCATGCGACCGGCACCACCGGCTCGCCCGCCTGCATCACCGCCTGAAGACGGCCGATATAGGCGGCCAGCGCCTTCATGCCCGGCCAGACCGGATTGGTTTCATTGATCGGGCCGCTGAACCCAAGCGAGAAGGGGCTGGGTTGAAAGGCGTGCCAGCCCGGCCAATCGTCCGCATGGAAGCGGTAGTTCATGCCGTGCAGGACCATGCTGTTGACCCCGCCCGCCATGATGAGATCGGTGCGCCGCCGCATCTCGTCCGGCGTGACCTCATAGGGGCGGTTGGCCCAGACCAGGCTTTCGGCCGACACGATGGGACGGCCGTAAAGGTTCGCGCCCGACCGGGCGAAGCGCATGAACAGCGGGTCGCCGCCATGCACCAGGTCTTCCGTTTCCGGTATGTCGGCCATGCCATAGCCGCGAATGATGTCGAACGCGCCGCCATGCGCCTGGAACTTCGCCTTGAGCCCGCGCGCATGGTTCCACTCGACGAAGGGCTGGATGAACCCGGCGATCATCATGTCCGACACGGTGCGGCGATAGTCGGCGCGCACCCGTTCGGCGAGGTCGCTGTTCGCCGCGTCGAAATAGGGTGGCGAATAATGTTCGTCCCACGCCTGCATCCAGCCCGGCTGCACGACGAATGGCAGGTAGGGCGTCAGGTCATAGCCGCGCCGCTGCCTGAATTCCTCCAGCAGTTGCGGCCCCCATTGGATGTCCTGCATCAGTTCCAGGCTGTCGACGAAGGTCGCGCGCATGCCCGCCGGGTCCTTGCCCAGCGGATCGCCGACGCGCGCGGCATGGGCGGCGAAGGCGGACGGGTCCATATGGTCGAGGATGAGTTGCGGCCCCTTCCCCGCCGCGCCGAGCACGCCGACATCGGACGCGAACTGGCGGAACACGAAAATCTGCCAGTCGCCCGGCGGCGGCGTCCAGTCGAGCGCCCCGTCCTCACGCAGCTTGCCGGTGAGCAGGATGCTGCTGGCGGGATCGAGCGTGCCGGACGCCAGCACATCGTTCCAGGGCGAGATGGTCATGCCCATCATCCCCTGGCGCGGCTTGAGATCGGGGGCGCTCCCCTTCATCGCGACCACGGCGACGGTGCGGGCGCGCGCCTCCATCCGCTTCCCCCAATCGGCATATTTGGGGTCCTTGACGCGCGGGTCGAAGCCATTGAGCGCGCCCAGCCGCTTGGTGCGTTTGGGGATTTCCACCTTGATGGGTCCTGCCGTGCCCCCCTTCACCGCCGTGCGCGCCATCGCCAGTTCGGTGAAGGCCTTTTCCGGCGGGATCGCCTCTCCGCCGCCGGACGGCCACGACGAACCGAGGGTGTAGTCAAGGCTTAGCCCCGCTGACCGCGCCGCGTCCGCCGCCGTGCGCAGATGTGCGAAGAAGCTGGGTTCCGCATAATTGTTGACGGCCACCCTCTCCTGCGGCGTCAGCGTCACGAAATTGGGCGTGAAGGATTGGACTTCCGCCCCGCCAAAGCCATGATCGGCCATCAGTTGCACTTCACGGCGCAGTTCCTGATCCGTCACCGCATCGCCCGGCCACCACCAGCGCAGGCGCGGCCGCGCTTCGGCGGGGGGCGAGCGGAAGCCTTCCTCCAGCCTTTGCGCTCCGGCAGGGACCGCCGCCAGCATCGTCGCGGCGATGAGCAAACCCTTCATCAGCAGCTTTCGTCCTGCGGTCATCTTCATCCCCTCGATCATGCCTTCGCGTAGCGGCCGGGCAGTGAGCGGGCAGGCTCAGGGCGGCGTACGGCGCTGCCGCATCGATATGCGCCTGACCGGATCGCGTCAATATCGATCATTATCGTTCGATTATGCTCTGGCGCCACTTGCGATATTGTCCGGCAGGGCCCTTTGTGCCACCACAACGGGATGCAGACAGCCCCAGCCTTCAAGCCCAAGCGCGGCAGACCCACGGTGGAGCAGGTCGCCGCGATCGAGCAGACCATCCTGACCACCGCGCGCCGCATGTTCCTGGAAGACGGGTTCGACAATGTGGCCATGGAGGCGGTCGCCACAGAGGCAGGCGTGTCGAAGGGGACCCTCTATGCCCGGCACCCGTCCAAGGAAGCGCTGCTGACCGCCGTGGTGCACAGCAGCGTGGCGGAATGGTCCGCGCGCGCGGCGCAGCATGACCATCTGCTGACGGACAATATCAATGAACGCCTGCGCCATCATGCGCGGATCATCGCGTCCAGCTTCGGCTCGCCCGACGTGCAGGCGCTGTGCAGGTTGATGTTCGCGACGCAGGAACGCTTTCCGTCCGTGTCGGCGGCGCTCCATGACGTGGGCTATCTCTATGCCGTGGGGATCATCGCGAGGGACATCGCCGACCTGGGGGTGAAGGACGGTATTCCGGCGCGCGACCCCGACAGCGTCGCCTATATGCTGGTGTCGTCCGTTTCGGGATGGCTGTTGCAGGAGGGCGCGGCGCGCGACATCCCTGCGGAGGAGGCGCAGGACATGGCCGATCGCTTCGCGGATCTGCTGCTTGCCGCCCGCGCATCATGGTAGGGCTTGAAATTCGAACGTGATCGTGCGATATGGCCGGGGTCGAAAATGGAGGATCCTGACACATGCGTCTTTTTCTGATGGCCACCGCCGCTGCTTTCATGACAGCGAGCGTGCCTGCCATGGCCCAGACGGCTCCGGCCGCCGCCCCTGCCAAGACCAAATATTCCACTGCTGAAACCGATATCGGCACCCTGCTGGATGATCCCGCCGCCAAGGCGATCGTCGAAAAGCATATCCCCGGCCTGACGACCAACGAACAGATCGACATGGCGCGCGGCATGACGCTGAAAGTCGTGCAGCAATATTCGCCCGACGAAGTGACCGATGCGCGGCTGGCCGCCATCGACGCGGACCTCGCGAAGCTGAAATAAGGATAATGGCGCGGGGGATGCCATTCCACCCCCCCACCCCGGCTATGATGAAGGGCGTCCTTTGCGAAGGGCGCCCTTTCCTTTTATCGGTTCTTGGGAATGCGTCCTGCTTGCTGCTATGGCGGGGTCATAGATGGAGGAAGCGGAATGGCGCATGTGAAAATGCCGTTGGATGAAGTGCTGGCGCAAGTGACGGGATGGACCCGCTGCACCGGCCGGGAAGCGATCGAAAAGCAGTTTACCTTCGCTGACTTCAACGCGGCCTTCGCCTTCATGACGCGCTGCGCCATGCGGGCCGAGCAGCTCGACCACCATCCCGAATGGAGCAATGTCTACAACAGGGTGGACGTGGTGCTGACCACCCATGATGTCGACGGCATGAGCGACCGCGATGTCGCCATGGCGCAGTTCATGGATGGCGCCGCCGCCGCTTGAAAGAACGGGCCGGGGCCGGTTCCTGCCTGCGCAGGGGCGCGGGCTTTGCAGTTCAGACCCCTCTTCGCGCGTCAGGCTGCCTGGTCGAGCGTGCGGACGAGGGAAAGGACCTGCTCCGCATGTTCCTGGCGGCAGATCAGCAGGTCGGGCAGATAGACGTCCTGCTGATTATAGACCAGCGGCGACCCGTCGATGCGTGAACAGTGCAGGCCATGCGCCTGCGCGACCGCGACCGGGGCCATGCTGTCCCACTCATATTGGCCGCCGGAGTGCAGGTAGATGTCCGCCTGCCCCAGGATGACGGCCATCGCCTTGGCCCCAGCCGATCCCATGGGCACCAGTTCGGCGTCCAGCCCTTCGGCCACCGCGACGGCTTCCTTGGCCGGGCGCGTGCGGGACACGACCATGCGCAGCTTTTCCGGTGCGGGGGGAAGCGGCTGAACCCGGTCGGTGCGCAGCACGGTGCCAGCGCCGGTTCCGGTCAGGTCCAGTCCCGGCAGCGCGACCGCGCCGATGGCTGGCTTGCCGTCGATGGCCAGGCCCACATGCACCGCCCAGTCGGCACGTTCCTCGCCATATTCGCGGGTGCCGTCGACCGGGTCGACGATCCACACGCGGCTCTTGCCAAGGCGTTCGGCATTGTCCTTTTCCTCTTCGGACAGCAGCCCGTCATCCGGCCTCGCTTCGCGCAGGGCGTGGACCAGGAACTGGTTCGCCGTCTGGTCGCCCGCCTTACCCAATGCCTTGGCGCTGAACAGGCCGCTGGAACGCACCTCCAGCAGGATGCGGCCTGCGACTTCGGCGAGGTGAGCGGCAAGGTCCGCGTCGGCCAGCGCCTTTGCGTCCACATGCGCGCTCATGGGATCAGCCTCGCCACGATCGCGTCGGCCGCTTCTTCGGCGGTCATCGCGGTGGTGTCGATGCGGATTTCCGGGTCCTCCGGCGCTTCATAGGGGCTGTCGATGCCCGTGAAATTCTTGAGCTGCCCGCTGCGCGCCTTCTTGTAGAGGCCCTTCACATCACGCGATTCCGCTTCGGCCAGAGGCGTGTCGATATGCACTTCGATGAACTCGCCGGGCTGCATCATCTGCCGCACCATCTCCCGTTCCGAGCGGAAGGGCGAGATGAAGGCGGTGATCACGATCAGGCCCGCGTCGGTCATCAGCTTCGCCACCTCGCCCACGCGGCGGATATTTTCCACGCGGTCGGCGTCGGTAAAGCCCAGGTCCTTGTTCAGGCCATGGCGCACATTGTCGCCATCCAGCAGGAAGGTGTGGCGGTTCATGCGCGCCAGCTTCTTTTCGACGAGATTGGCGATGGTCGACTTGCCCGCGCCCGACAGGCCCGTGAACCACAGCACGGAGGGCTTCTGGTTCTTGAGCGCCGCATGGAATTCGCGGGTGACGTCGGTCGCCTGCCAATGGACGTTCTGCGCGCGGCGCAGGCTGAAATTCAGCATGCCCGCCGCGACGGTGGCGTTGCTGATCTTGTCGATCAGGATGAAGCCGCCGAGCGTCCGGTTCTCCTTATAGGGTTCGAAGACGATCTGCTTGTCGGTGGACAGGTTCGCAAGGCCGATGGCGTTCAGGTCCAGCGTCTTGGCCGCCAGATGCTCCATCGTGTTGACGTTGACCTGATATTTGGGCTGCTGCACCGTCGCGGTCACGGTCTGCGTGCCGATCTTGAGCCAATAGGGACGGCCGGGCAGCATTTCCTCGTCCGACATCCACACGATGGTCGCTTCGAACTGGTCGGCGGCCTGCGGCGGATTGTCGGCCAGCGCGATCACGTCGCCGCGCGAGCAATCGATTTCATCGGCGAAGCAGAGCGTGACCGACTGGCCCGCCACCGCCTGATCCAGATCGCCGTCCATCGTGACGATGCGCGTCACCGTGCTGGTCTTGCCCGAAGGAAGCACGCGCACGGCATCGCCCGGCTTGACCACGCCGGTCGCGATCAGGCCGGAGAAGCCGCGAAAGTCGAGGTTGGGGCGGTTGACCCACTGCACCGGCATGCGAAACGGCTTTTCCGCGTCGGCGGCGCTGTTGACCTCCACCGTTTCAAGATGCTCGATCAGCGCGGGGCCCTTGTACCAGGGCGTGTTCGCGCTGGGGCCGGTGATATTGTCGCCCTTGAAGCCGGAGATCGGCATGGCGGTGAAAGTCTCTATGCCGATCGAGCTGGCGAAGGCGGTATAATCCTTGACGATGGCGTCGAAGACCGCCTGATCATAATCGACCAGATCCATCTTGTTGACCGCCAGGACGATGTTCCTGATGCCGATCAGATGCGCCAGATAGCTGTGGCGGCGGGTCTGGGTCAGCACGCCCTTGCGCGCGTCGATCAGGATGACGGCCAGGTCCGCGGTGGACGCGCCGGTCACCATGTTGCGCGTATATTGTTCGTGGCCGGGCGTGTCGGCGACGATGAACTTGCGCTTTTCCGTCGCGAAGAAGCGGTAGGCGACGTCGATGGTGATGCCCTGCTCCCGCTCGGCGGCGAGGCCGTCGACCAGCAGCGCGAAGTCGATATCCTGACCCTGGGTCCCGACCCTCTTGGAATCCGCTTCCAGAGCCGCAAGCTGATCCTCGAAGATCATCTTGCTGTCGTAGAGCAGGCGGCCGATCAGGGTCGACTTGCCGTCGTCCACCGACCCGCAGGTGATGAAGCGCAGCATCGTCTTGTGCTCATGCACCTTCAGATACTGGTCGATATCCTCCGCGATCAGAGCGTCGGTCTTGTAGATGGGTTCGTCGAGAATGTCGGTCATGTCATCTGTCCCGTCATCCCAGCGAAAGCTGGGACCTCGTTGATCTGGATATAATGGTTCACGCGGAGCCGCGGAGCCGCAGACAGGCCACGCCCACGGCAAAGCCGCATCGCCGAATGGATCGCAGCACCGGGCCGCACCGCCCGCAAAACCGAAAAGCCTGCGGCCTGATGCAACGCCTTCGCGTCTCCGCGTCTCCGCGAGAGGAAAAAGCGGCGGGGCGCCGCCATCAGAAGTAGCCTTCCTGCTTCTTCTTCTCCATGCCCGCGCCGCCCGCGTCCTTGTCGATGGCGCGGCCCTGCCGTTCGGACGTGGTGGTCAGCAGCGTTTCCTGGATCACTTCGGGCAAGGTCTTCGCCTTGCTTTCCACCGCGCCGGTCAGCGGATAGCAGCCCAGCGTGCGGAAGCGGATGGAGCGCATCACCGGCTGTTCGCCGGGCTTGAGCGGAAAACGGTCGTCATCGACCATCAGCAGCATGCCGTCGCGCTCCACGGTCGGGCGCTCCTCCGCGAAATAGAGCGGCACGATGGGCACGTCGTTGAGGTGGATATATTGCCAGATGTCCAGCTCGGTCCAGTTGCTGATCGGGAAGACGCGGATACTTTCGCCCTTGTTCTTGCGGGCATTGTAGAGGTTCCACAGTTCCGGCCGCTGGTTCTTCGGGTCCCAGCCGTGCGAGGCGGTGCGGAAGGAGAAGATGCGTTCCTTCGCCCGGCTCTTTTCCTCGTCGCGGCGCGCGCCGCCGAAGGCCGCGTCGAAGCCGTAGAGGTCGAGCGCCTGCTTCAACCCTTCGGTCTTCCACATATCGGTGTGCAGCGCGCCATGGTCGAACGGGTTGATGCCCCGCTCCTTGGCTTCCGGGTTGTGATAGACCAGCAGTTCCATGCCGCTTTCCCGCGCCATCCGGTCGCGCAGCTTGTACATTTCCTGGAATTTCCAGGTCGTATCGACATGCAGCAGCGGAAAGGGCGGCGGCGAGGGATAGAAGGCCTTGCGCGCCAGGTGCAGCATCACCGCGCTGTCCTTGCCCACGGAATAGAGCATCACCGGCTTTTCCGCTTCCGCCACGACTTCGCGCAGGATGTGGATGCTCTCGGCCTCAAGCCGTTCCAGATGGGTCAGGGTCGATTTACTCAGTTGGTCGGACATTATTCTCTCTACCCTCAAGGGTTCGCCGGGCGGTAGATCGCCCCAAGCGCTTGACCGCGAAGCCCCCATATGGGAGCAAAATCCCATGTCCCTCTCTTTCGCCACACAGCGCGAGCTGTTGCTACCCCTTGTGGAGGGTATCCATGAGAGCCCGCCATGGGGTGGATTCCTGCGTCAGCTCGTGGCGCGGACCTATGCGCGGCGGGCGTTCCTGATCATCACCCTGGCCAATTCTGCGCCGGGGCAGGAACCCGCCGTGGTGCATGTCGCCGCCCCGCGCGCCGCCACGGAACCGCCGCTGGACTTCCGCCGGATCGAGGCGCTGCGGCTGCATCCCTATGGCGCGCTGCGGCCCGGGCGGGTCTATTCGCTGGACGAGATGCTCGATTATGACCGGCCCGCGCAACTGGCCCGGCAACGCGCTGAACTGGACGAGATGAACATCCGCTACGGCCGGTTCCTGCGGGTGACGGCGGGCGGCGCGGCGGACGCATGGCTGCTGCTGGTGCGCGAACGGGAGGATTTCACCGCTTCGGCCGTGTCCGCGCTGTCGGGCGTGGGGCCGCATCTTTCCGCCGCGCTCAAGACGCTGGCGGCGCTGATCGAACAGAGGTTGCAGGTGGCGCTCGCTCAATCGGCGTTGCAGCGGCAGGGCGTCGGGCAAGTGGCGTTCGATGCGACCGGGCGGGTGATGGCGGCCGACCCGCAGGCCGAAGCGCTGCTGGCCTTCGTTCCCGAACCCGGACCCACGGCCGGGCGGCGGCTTCAACTGGTGCCCGCCGTGTCGCAGGCGCTGGAGGCTGCCTGCGCCGAACTGGCGGCGGGACCTGCGGGCGCGAGCGTGCCGCTGGCCCTGGGCACGCAGGCGGGGCTGTGGATGCTGCTGCGCAAGGCCGACCTGCCGCTTTCGGAACCCTGCGCCTATCCAGCCGCTACGGGCGTGCTGCGGATACAGCGGCGGGAGGATGCGGCGCGGGCGCGGCGGGCGCTGGCGGCGATTTACGGGCTGTCGATGAACGAGGCCGCGCTGGCGCACCAGCTATCCTTGGGGGAATCGATCGTCGAAGCCGGGCGGAGCCTGCGCCTTACCCCCGAAACGTCGCGCAGCTATTCCAAGCGCATCTATGCGAAGACCGGCACGTCGAGCCAGGCCGATCTGGTGCGGCTGGTGCTGACGGGCCTTGCTCCCTTCGCCTGAGAGCTTTTTCGACCGGCCGTTCCCTTTTTGCTTCCCGGACCCGCGTCAATCATGTAAGTGTTCACTCAATAAGAGTGATGGAGAAGCGCCTGATGGCCACGATTCTTGCCGAAGATCAAAAGAGTTTCGCGATCCTGCCCGATTCGCCCGAGCTTGCCAAAGCCCTGGAAGAAGCGAATGTGCCGACCCTGCTCGCGGCCTATGTGCACCTGTCGCATGACGAGGCGTTCCTTGAGCGCTTTGCCGATCATATCCGCCCAGCATTCTCCTATCCGCCCACGGATATCCCGCAGGAACTGGCCGACGAACTGCGCGCCAAACTGCGCCGGTTGCTGACCACCGGAGAAGGCGTGAAGGGCACGCCGCCGTCCGACGCGCTGCTGCAACGGATCATGACCGTGACCGTGGGCGAGCCGGTGCAGGACGAATTTCTGGAACTGGTGCAGGACCAGTGCGGCTTCCGCCCCTATATCGACCGCAGCAAGGTTGAAGGGCGCAAAGCCCCCAAGGCCGATTTCAAGGTGCTGGTCATCGGCGCGGGCATGACCGGCATGGCCGCCGCGACCAAGCTGCGCGAGGCGGGCTATGACTTCGTCGTCATCGAAAAGAATGCCGATGTCGGCGGCACCTGGTATGAAAATCGCTATCCGGGCGTAGGCGTCGACACGCCCAGCCATTTCTACAGCTTCAGCTGGGAAATCTGGCCCGATTGGCAGCATTATCATCCGCACGGCGCGGACATGCAGAAATATATGCTGGCGACCGCCGACAAATATGACCTGCGCCGCGACATCCGCTTCAACACCAAGGTGGAAAAGCTGGTCTGGAGCGATGCGGACAATAAGTGGACGGTGACGGTGCAGAAGGCCGACGGCAGCCGCGAGGATATCGTGGTGAACGCGGTCATCAACGGCCATGGCCCCGTCAACCGTTACAAGTTCCCGGACATTCCGGGACTCAACGACTTTGCGGGCACGCTGGTCCACACGGCGAATTATCCCGCCGGCCTCGACCTCAAGGGCAAGCGCGTGGCCGTGATCGGCACCGGCGCAAGCTCCGCCCAGCTTGTCGGCGCGATCGCGCCGGAAGTCGGGCAGCTCACCATCTACCAGCGGTCGAAGCATTGGGTGCTGTTCAACCCGGAAATCGCCCATGAGGTGAGCGAGGGCATGCGCTGGGCGCTGGCAAACATCCCGTCCTTCAAGGAATGGTTCCGCTTCCGCGTCTACTGGTCGGCGGCGGACGGCCTGTTCTCTAACGTGCTCAAGGACCCGGCCTGGGAAGGCAATATGACGGCCGTGTCCGAAGGCAATGCGATGACGCGCCAATATGCGCTGGACTATATGCACCAGCGCTTTGCCGACCGGCCGGACCTGATCGAGAAGCTGACGCCGGATTTCCCGATCTTTTCCAAGCGCATCATCCTGGACAATGGCTGGTTCGACGCGCTGACGCGGCCCAACGTCCATCTGGAGGACAAGGGGATCGCCCGCATCCTGCCCAATGGCATCGAAGCCAAGGATGGATCGGTGTTCGAATGCGACGTCATCATCTGCGCGACCGGCTTCAACGTCGCCAAGATGATCGGCAACCTGACGATCAAGGGCAAGGGCGGCCGCGACCTGGGCGAGGAATGGGGCGAGGACGATCCGCGCAGTTACCTCGGCATGTGCGTGCCGGGCTATCCCAACTATTTCCACACGGTCGGCCCCAACAGCGCACCCAACCATGCGGCGGGCCAGAACCTGATTTCCGAATGCCAGGTCAACTGGATCATCGAAGCGCTGGATCGCGTCAACGAAGCGGGCGCAAGCGCCTTCGAAGTGACGCAGGAAGCCTTTGAAGAGTGGAACAAGAAGGTGGACGAGCGCATGCCCCAGATGATCTGGACGCATCCGCTGGCCAATTCCTACTATAACAACTCCAAGGGCCGCGTCTTCCTGTCCTGGCCATGGCGTCTGGTCGACTTCTTCAACGCGACCCGCGCGCCGGAAGAAGGCAGCTACAAGCTGCTGAACTGATACGGCTTACAGTCGAAAGTTGCTGGCCCGCCTCTGCAAGGAGGCGGGCCAGTTGCGTTTTTTTTGGGGGGAAGCGCGGGTGGTCCTTGGGAGGCGCTCGAAGGAGACCAGCGGCTCGTGGGTGCCCGGTTAATACGGCGGAACCGGGTTACTGCCCGCGCAGGAACATGAGAGCCTTGTCTGTGGGGGTGGCCCGGCGCGAGCTGCCGTGGAGCGGCGGCAGAGTACTTCATCAACCAACCGGCTGAGCAAAGTCGAAGCCTCCTATAACTGCTGCCAGAGCAGGCGTTAGAGGAGGCCTCGACAAGCGCAGGGCAAACGGGTTTGCATCCAACTCCCAGATTTTACCAGACCGTCAGGGATAGCGATCACCTTTTCCGGGGCAGCGCCATCCCAACACCGGCGGATCAAACCTGGGGAATCGCCTCCTCGCCCAGAACCGCGCGCGTGGCTCCGCGGATCGCGCCTTCGATATAGCCGACGCCCGTGCAGTCGCCGACTTCCTTGACCTTGAAGCCGTTCGAACGCAGCGCGTCGGCAAGGCTGGTGTCGCCATGCGCGCCCTTCGCCACGATCACAGTGTCGGCGGGGATAAGGTGCGCCTCCACATCCGGCGTGGCGAAGGCGACGCCTTCGGGCGTGATGCGTATGTCCTTCGCTTCGGCGAACAGCGCGACGCCATGTTCGCGCAGTTCGGGGATCAGGCGCAGGCGGCGCACGACCGTCAGCCCCTTGCCGAACTTGGGCCCTTCCTCGACTACCGTCACTGTCCGGCCGCGCTCCACCAGGAATTCGGCCAGTTCGACGCCCACCAGTTCGCCGCCGATGATGACGACGCGGTCGCCCAGCGGCATCCACTGGTGCGTCGCCTTGCGCACGAAGTCCAGATTGGCGGTCATGCCCGTCGCCGCGCCGATCTTGGTCGCGAGACGCGTCGCCAGCCCGGTCTTGCGCTTCAACGCCTCGGAGCTTTCGCCCAGCATCATCTTGCGCATGTCATCGCCGCTGAAGACATGATCGAGATCGCTGCCGGGGATCGGCGGCATGTCACGGACAGCGCCGGTCGCGACGATAACCTCGTCCGGCTCAAGCGTGCGCAGCAATTCGGGCGTGGCCGTGGTCTTCAACCGCACATCCACGTTGGACGCCTCGATCTCGCGTTTCAGCCATTCCAGGATGCGCTCATTGGGTTCGTAGGCGAGTGCGGCGAAGCGCAGCGTCCCGCCCAGCCGGTCGCTCTGTTCGATCAGCGTCACCTTGTTACCCTGCGCATCAAGACGGCGCGCAGCTTCCATCCCGCCCGGTCCGCCGCCAATCACGACATAGCGCTTGCCCGACGGAGGGTTCGCCTTGTCCTGGAGATATTCGAAGCCCGTTTCGGAGCGCACGGCGCAGCGCACCTGCTGGCGGACATAGGCGGTGCTGACGCAGGTATAGCAGTAGATGCAGGGGCGCACGTCCTGCGGGCGGCCAGCCGCCAGCTTGTTGGGCAGATGCGGATCGGCCAGCACCTTGCGCCCCATTGCGAGGAAGTCGAACGCGCCTTCCTGAAAACGCTGCTCCCCGCGGTCCGGCTCTACCCGGCCGGAGGCGATGATGGGAATGCTCACCTCCCCCTTTATCGCGATGGCGGCGGGGATGTTCATTTCCGGTTCGTGCGGGATGTTCGATCCCGAATGAAGCTTCGCCTGGCCGACGTCATGATAGGCGGTTACGGCGATCGCGTCCACCCCGCCCGCCTCCAGCCAGCGCGCCACCATCCTGGCGTCGTCAAGCGTGGTGCCGACGCTCTTGCCGAACTCGCGCGAATCAAGCTTCATCCAAACGGGGAAGTCTGGGCCGACCGCTTCACGCACCGCCGCCAGCACCTCCAGCATCAGACGTGCGCGGTTTTCCAGCGGCCCGCCATATTCGTCCGTGCGCTTGTTAGTCGACGGCGAAAGGAAGGAGGAGATGAGATAGCCGTGACCGCCATGGATTTCGCAGGCGTCGAACCCCGCTTCCTTGGCACGGCGGGCGCCGTCGGCATAGTGGCGCACGGCGGTGGCGATATCTTCGGTGGTGAGCACCTTGACCGAAGGCACGACGCTGCCGCCAAAGGCCGCCAGTTCTTCCGGCAGGAAATAATCGGGGAAATCGCCCGCGAACGGCCCCGGCACGGACGGACCCCAGAGCGGATGCCCGAACTGCGCCGAATGGGCCGCCACCAGCCCGCCCTGATGAAGCTGGGCCGCGATCTTCGCGCCATGGGCATGCACCCTGCTGGTCAGGCGGCGCAGACCGGGCAGGAAGCGATCGTCAGAGACGCCAAGCTGGTTGGGCTGAACCGCGCCCACCGGCCATGCGACGCCCATGACGCCGGTGACGATCAGGGCCGCTCCGCCCTTCGCCTGCTCCTCATGATAAGCGATCAGCCGTTCGCCCGCCGTGCCGTCATCCTCCGCCAGGCTGACGCCCATCGCGGTCACGAACATGCGGTTGCGCAAATCCATCCGGCCGATCCGGCCTGGGGAAAGCAGACCTGAAAAGCCTTTTCCCGCCGATTGTCTTCCCTCGCCCACTACCCTTCTCCGTCCCATGCCGTTGCGGCTTTACTAGTGGACAGTTCGGCCATACAACTTGTCTTGTCAACTGTCTTGACGGCGGCTGGCACTCTCCGTTAGCTGCACCGCTGATCGAAGGAGCCCTCTGTTTTGGCCAAGGCTTTGCCCCGGCGTAATCATCTTCAGGAAGAACAGCGCGCCCGTACGCGCCGCCTGATCGTGGACGCGGCGCTCAGGGTGTTTGCCGAGCGGGGCTATGTCGGCAGTTCGATCGAGCATATATTGGTGGCCGCTGGGGTGAGCCGCGCCGCCTTCTACAGCCATTTCGACGGCAAGCTGGCAGTGGTACGCGCGATCGCACAGGATTTCGAGCCTGTCTGGCATCCCGTCTTCGCCTATCTTGCGCAATTGCGCGATCCCGGCCTTCCCGAGCTGACGGAGTGGGCGGCCCGGCATCTGGACATGCACCGCAGCCATCAGGAAACCTGCACCCTGCTGACGCAGGTCGCGGCGCTGGAAGAGGCGTTATATTGGGAGGTGTCCGCGCAGCGCGACGCGATCGTCACCATGCTGGCCGGAAGGCACAGGGCGTTCGAGCGAGCGACTCGTGACAATGACGTGATGCTGGAGGCGCGCATCCTGCTCTGGGGGGTGGATCAGGCCTGTTTCCATGTCGTGCGGCAACATCTTCCCGATCCCAGCAAGCGGGCGGCCGAAATCATCGCCAGCCAGATGAAGGCCTTTCTTGACAAGCATGGCGGTTGACAGATCATAGGGGAAAGTATCGCGCGCCCCGCGCAACCTTTTTTTCAAGTGGAGAGCAAGCATGAGCAGCAAGGGTGACCTGTTCCGGCCAGTCGCGGAACCGCAAATCATCGAAGGCGCCTATACGGACGACCAATATGGCAGGCTGCTTGGCCTGGTACGGGACAATGGCCCCTGGTCACTGATCCTGTCCCAGCACTTCAAGTCGCCCGATGAGGTCATCGCGACCACGTCCGGCACGATTCCCGAAGGCTTCACGCCTACCTGGGATATGTTCCTTTCGCCCGTATTCCGGGGCTATCTGGCGCGAGGATATACTTGCCTTTATCCTGAGATCGAGGATTGCTTCTATAATCCCAAGTTCCTCGACCTGGTGCGCGGCTATTGGGGCGCGCAATATGCGCGGCCGGAAAACATGCTGTTCAACATTCAGGGACCTTGCCAGGATGCTGGCACCCCGCACGTCGACGGCACCAATTTCCGTGGCATTTCGCAGAACAACACGCCGATCTGGCTGATGAACATGATGGTCAAGTCCGGCCTGTTCAAACATTGGCAGATGAAGAAGGCGCAGGTCATCGCCTGGTACTACAAGGGGCAGATCGGCGGCGGCTTCACCTATTGGCCCGATGGGCTTTCCAGCGCGCCCAAGCAGATCAACGCCCCAATGTGGGGCCGCGCCGTCGTGGTGGAAAATGAGATGATGTACCACACGGCCCAATCCTGCGGCCCGACGTCAATGCGCCGCCCCGAAGGGCTGGCCATCCATTCGCTGATGAGCGCCGACCCGGAAGATCCCAATGGCTGGCAGATTACGACGGACGGCAAGGTCATCCAGAAGATTCCGGCGCAGGAATTCCGTTTCCTAGTCCATTGGGGCGCTGACATCTTCATGGACTATGAAGAGTTGAAGACCACGCTCGATCACAATGACGATATCAGTCATGAACAGGTGTTCGACATGCTGATCGCGGACCTGCGCGCACGCGGCGAGATGTTCGAAGTGCCGAGCGATCCCTTCACGGACAAGGCGTTCATCCAGCTGCTGACGCGGGTCTATGATCCGGGCAAGCCGGCCATCTTCCCGCCCGAGCCGGTGGACCCGTCACTCGCCGCCTGATCGCGGATCAACGCTGGCCTGGCGGATGCCCGTGCATGGGCTCCGTCAGGCCTTGATCTGCTCGCCGAAACTGATGACGAACTGGCGCAGAAGCTGTTTCTGCATGTCCATCAATCCGGGATCGGTGGATGGCTTGCCCGCCAGCGTTTCGATGAGCGGCGACGACCAGAAAAAGCCGAACAGCGTGTTGAAGATCGCGACGGTCTGCAACGCGACGCTGTTGTCATCGCTTGGCGCGCCCAGCTTTTCATTCAGCAGCCGCCCATAGTCGACCAGCCGGCTCAGCCAGTCCAGCGCGATCTCGTCCCGGTCGAAATCGCGCGAGATGACGGCGCGGATCAGCAATTTGGCGATGTTCGGGTGGATCGCCAGCAGATCGGTCAATTGATCGGTCAAATCGTAGAAGACCGGCATGTCGGCGGTCCCCGCGACAATCTGGTCCATCAATTCGGTGAGCGGCCGCAGCGCGCGTTCATAGACCTGGCGGTACAGGTCTTCCTTGCCGGAAAAATGCTTGTAAAGGCCGGGCTGCTGGATGCCGGTCATCGCCGCGATCTCGCGCAGGGACGCAGCGCTATATCCCTTTTGAGCGAACAGCAGTTCCGCTGCATCCAATATGCGGTGCGCCGTGCGCTGCCCCTTGTTCATCATTGCCCTGACTTGCCCGAATTCCCGCCCAGCATGGACGATCTTGCCGCCATGCAAAAGGACTTGCGAAAAAAGTTATCATCCTATAACTTTTCGAATCAAGTGAAGGGTGGCCCGGTGCGCCCTTTCACGCATTTTCGAGGAGATCATGATGCTTGACGACGCGCGTAAACAATATCTGTCGGACATTCTGCGCCCGGCCTCTCCGCCGCGCGAAATCGACAAGCCTTTCACCGAGGAACAGAAGCGGCTGCTGCTGGACGTGGTGCATGACAAGGGTCCGTGGAAGCTGATCCTGGCGCAGCATTTCCCCAATGCTGAATCGCTGCTGGCCACCTTTGCCGGTGGTTTCCCCGACGATTTCAAGCCGACGCTGGATATGTTCCTGACGCCGACCTTCCGCGGCTTCCTGGCCAACTATTCGGCGGTGCTGTATCCCGAACTGCACGACGTCTTTTACAATGAGGCGTTCCTCAATCACGCCAAGTCCTACTGGAACGCGGAATATGCCAAGCCGCAGATGATGCTGTTCAACATCAACGGCCCCTGCGCGAACACGGACCCCGGCCATCTGGATACGCCCAGCTTCCGTGGCGTTCGCTATGAAAACTCGCCGACCTGGCTGTGTTCGGTGATGGGCCGTTCGGGCCTGTTCAAGGATTATCTGATCAAGATGGCGCAGGTCATCACCTGGTTCAGCCATGACCCGGCCAGCGGCTTCACTTACTGGCCCAACGGCCCTCTCGCCAAGCCCGCGCGGGTCCAGGCGCCGATCTACAATCGCGCCGTCGTCGTCCAGAATGAGATGCTGGTCCATCGCGGCGAAGCCAACGGCCCCGTCGAACGCCGCCGTCCCGCTGGCCTTGCCTTCGATTCCGTGTTCACGGGCGAACAGGGCGATCCTGACGGCTGGGTCGTAAAGACTGGCGACCAGGTCATCGAACGCTATCATACTGACGACCTGCGTTTCCTGGTCCACTGGTCGGCTGAAGTGTTCAGCGACTTCGCGGAACTGAAGAAGAATATGGAAGGCACCGACGACCTGACGCACGAGCAGGCGATCGACATGCTGATCAAGGACGTTCGTTCGCGCGGCATCCAGATCGAAACGCCGACCGACCCGCTGAACGATCCGGTCTTCATCCGCGCGCTCAATGCCGCCTATAATTTCGGCGGTCCGGCCGAATATCCGGCGGAAGCGCCCGTCGATCAGCTGCTGGCGGCCTGACGCCACGCACCGGCATGATAATGACGAAGGGCCGTGCTTCCAGGAGGAGCGCGGCCCTTTGCCGTTGATGATGCCGGGCCGCAGCGTGCAGGATGTTCTTCTACGCAAAGGGCCAGTGAAACTGCATAGCCGATTGCATTTTGCATGTTGAGCATCGACTCACTATGACGTTTGGCGGATAGCCCGGCCTTGGCTGGATTGGATCATGGAGAAGCTTGAATGAAGGGTCAGAATTATATCGACGGCCGGTGGGTCGATGGCGCCGCATCGTTCGAAACGATGAACCCATCGGACCTTGATGAGGTCGTCGGCACCTATAGCAAGGTCGGCGAGGAGCAGGTGCGCGAAGCGATGGCCGCCGCCCGCCGCGCGCAGCCGGGCTGGGCCGCTTTCAATATGCAAGCGCGCGCCGACATGCTGCGCAAGGTTGGCGACCTGCTGATCGAACGCAGCCGCGACATCGGCACGCTGCTCGCCCGCGAAGAAGGCAAGACCCTGCCCGAAGCGATCGGCGAAACGATCCGCGCCGCCCAGTGCTTCCACTATTCCGCCGCCGACGTGGTGCGCGCGCAGGGCGAATGGTACAACAGCATGCGCGACGGCTTCAACGTGCTGGTGACGCGCGAGCCGGTTGGGGTGGTCGCGGCGATCACGCCGTGGAACTTCCCCATCGCGCTGCCTTCGTGGAAGGTCGCCGCTGCATTGGCCTATGGCAACAGCGTTGTGCTCAAGCCCAGCTCCTACGTGCCGGGCGCGGCCGTGATGCTGGCGCAGATATTGGAAGAGGTTGGGGTTCCAGCGGGCGTCTTCAACCTGGTGATGGGCGAAGGCCGCGCGGCAGGCAACATCATGATCGATGAGGCCGACGCGCTGACCTTCACCGGCGGCACCGCGACGGGGCGGGTCGTGCTCAACCGCGCCGCCGAAACCATGACCAAGTGCCAG
This sequence comes from Sphingobium sp. DC-2, assembly GCF_000722555.1. Lineage (NCBI taxonomy): Bacteria > Pseudomonadati > Pseudomonadota > Alphaproteobacteria > Sphingomonadales > Sphingobiaceae > Sphingobium > Sphingobium sp. DC-2. The sequence continues at coordinate 21,339 of NZ_JNAC01000027.1, forward strand.
CTTGAACTGGGCGGCAAGAATGCGCTGGTCGTGCTGGACGATGCCGATCTCGACCTGGCGGTGGAAATCGCCAGCAACGGCGCATGGATTCAGACGGGTCAGCGCTGCACCGGCACCGAGCGGCTGATCGTGACCAAGGGCATCCATGACGCCTTTGTCGAGCGGATGGCGAAGGTGGCGGGCAGCTACAAGATCGGCCATGCGCTGGATGCCGATACCCAGATCGGGCCGGTCGCCAACGTGCAGCAGTTCAACGAAAATCTGCAATTCGTGAAGGATGCGCAGGGCGAAGGCGCGGAACTGGCCGCTGGCGGCGTCGCTCTGGAAGGCAGGACGCGCGGGCTGTTCATGGCGCCTGCCCTACTGGTGAACACCAAGACCGAATGGCGCTGCAACCAGCATGAATCCTTTGGCCCGATCGCTTCGGTCGTGAAGGTCGAGGATCTGGATGAAGCGATCCACGCCGCCAATGATTGCGACTATAAACTGTCGTCCGGCATCGCGACGACGAGCCTTAAAAATGCCGAACGTTTCCGTAAGGCATCGCAGGCAGGCATGGTCATGGTCAACGCGCCGACCGCTGGCCTAGAATATCATGTGCCATTGGGTGGACGCTCGCCGTCCGGCTACGGCCCGCGCGAAACCGGCGCATCGACGGCCGAATTCTTCACCGAAACGAAGACCAGCTACATCAATCACGGCGCGCTTTAACGGCGTTTGAGTAACGGGCGGGGTCATGCGCTTGTGAGAGCAGGCGTATGACCCCGCTGCTTTGCGGGATTGGTTGAGTTGCCGTGTCAGGCTGGGCCGAAATTGGTCTGGTGTTCTTGAATTGCGGAACGATGCTCTGAAACCGCTCGCCCTATTGTAACTTCAGTGACGGGAGGCTCCAGCAGGGCAATGCGCCTGCTAGAACCGTGGTCACTTTTAGAGATTGTCTTGCTTGGCCTCAGACGCGCTCCTGCGAAAGCAGGAGCCCGGTTCAGACCTCTGGACTGGGTTCCTGCCGGTGCAGGAACACGTCATCTTTTATGCCAAATAAAAGCTTCAGTCAGCCGCGATCTGGCGGGCCAGGTCAGGCATGATCGGGGGAATCTGATCCTGGAGGAAGCGGATGCGGCCGCCGATGATCTGCTCGCTCATTTCAGGCTGGCTGTGAACCCAGAATTTATTCTCCGCCATCTGCTCCAGGAACAGGCGGCAGCCTTCGTCCAGATCCATGCCATAATCGCGCATCATCTCGAACATGGCGCGGCGGTGGGCCTGGGCGTTGGCGGGCTCCCCCTCACCGGCTTCGGCGTTGAAGATGTTGGTGCGCAGCATGCCCGGCACGATGGACGAAACATGGATGGGCAGGTTTTTCAGCTCCATTTCCAGATAGAGGCATTCGCTGAACGCCTGCACCGCATGCTTGGTCACGGTGTAAGCCGTCTGCGCGGGCATGTGCCCGAACGCGCCGACCGACGACAGATTGCCGATCCAGGCTTCCTTGCCGCTGGCGATGATGTGCGGGACGAAGGCACGCACTCCATGGATGACGCCATGCACATTGATGTTGAGCGTCGCTTCCCAGCGTGCCGTCGGCACTTCCCAAGTATAGCCAACGGTTTCGATGCCAGCATTATTGATGAGCAGGCGCACTTCACCATGGCGGGCAAAGACCTGTTCGGCGAAACGGTCCAGTTCTTCCGGGCGGGACACGTCCAGCTTCCACGCTTCCGCCTTGCCGCCTGCCGATGTGATTTCATCCACCGTGCCAGCAGCCGCCTGTTCATTGATGTCGGCCACGATCACCGTCATGCCAATCTGTCCGGCGCGGCGGGCAATGCCCGCGCCGATGCCCGAACCCGCGCCGGTAACGACGGCTACGCCGCCTCCAAAAACTTCAGCATCCCGCGCCATCTATGATCTCCCAATATGATGTCGAAACCCGGCCTGACCCGTGACCAAACCGGCTGATCCTGCCTGATGAAAGAAGAAGGCGGCCGGGCGAAGCATGCTTGCCGACGCCCCGCCACCCCCTTATTTCATCCACCCGGAACGCGCGCCAGCACGCCCGGTTTTGTCAGTATTTACCCACTTGGCCTATGATCAGGCGAGCAGCCTGTCAAGCAGCGTGCGCCCCGGCCAGCATCTGGACATTTTCGCACAGCGCGCCTTCGGGATCGGTCGAAAACACGACGCGGACGCCATGTTCGCGCTCCTCGCGGATCGACCCTTTCAGCTTGCCGCCATTGGCAGTGATCTTTTCCACCAGCGCGTCGAGATCAGGCACGGTGAAGCCCAATATCACCTGCTGGTCGCGCGGAGCGGGGCGATCGACATAGTTGAACATGACCAGCGTCCCCTTGGTCCAGTCTCCACCGGGCGCCAGGATGATTTCGCGGAAGGCTTCCCCGTCGCTTTCGCCCTGAACCCGCTGCACAATGCCCAGGCCATATACATTGCCATAATATTCGGCCATCGCCTCTTCATCGCGGCAGATCAGCTTGGTGAAAGTGGAAGGGGCCGTCATCGCATTTCTCCTATCGGTTGTGATCAAAGCGTAAGAACCGGAAGCAAGGAAGCCCATGCATCACGCGCAGATGCGCACGCGGCGCGGGGCCTTTGCCTGCATAGCGGGGATAGAACAGAAATCCAGGCACGTCGCCTGTAAATTACTCTCTCCGCCTTAATAAGGCCGCAGATTCAAGAAGGGCGGGACGCGGTTGCCCGGTCCCGCCCTCCCTGTCAAAGCTCCGGTACTGCCGCCCCGGAGGGCGGCGACACGATCAGAAGGAGATGCGCGCGTCGATACCATAGGAAATCGGGCGATTGAAGACGGCCCCGGCAAAGCCGAGCGCGCCAAAGTCGATGCCATAGGTCAGGCGCTGCTGGTTCAGCAGATTGTCGCCCCAGACCCCGACGTCCAGCTTGCCGCCGCCGACATTGATTTCCTCCACCGACAAACGCGCCTTCACATTGTCCTGCGGCGGCGAGACGATATCTTCGTTGAACGGCGCGGTGTTGTTGAGCGCGTTGAAGTAGATCTTTGTCCGGCGAGAATAATCGCCGCGCAGGCGTACCGTCGCATCACCAAGAGACCAGGCATATTCAGCACCCGCATGGATCGTCCATTTGGGCGTGTAGACCGGCTTCGCTTCATCCGACACGTCCAGCAGTATGTTGCTCGTGGGATCGCGGAACTCGAACGTCTTGTAGTTCGACTTCACATAGCCGACCGAACCGTCGATCTGGAAGCCCCTGAACGGCATAGCCGTCAGTTCCGCTTCGAAACCGGACAGCCGCACCTTGCCCGCGTTCACGATCAGCGACGTCGCGCCACCGCTGCCCGCGGCGAACTGCTGCACCTGAAGGTCCTTATAGTCGGTGATATAGCCCGCCAGGTTGAAGCGCAGCCGGTTGTTCAGGAATTGCGACTTGATGCCAGCTTCGTAGGCGGTCGCCTTTTCCGGTTCGAAGCTGTTGATGACGCCAGCGCGCGGGTTGAGGCCGCCTGAACGGTAACCGGTGGACACGCGGGCGTAGACCATCACATCGTCCGTCACGTCATAGGATGCGGACGCCAGCCACGAGAAATTGTCGAAGCTCTTGCGACCCCGCTGAACCGGGCTGACATCGCCAGCGAGATAGATGCTCTTGTCATCGCCCGTGTAGCGGCCGCCCAGGGTGATTTCCAGCTTCTCATCGAGCGAGGACGGTTTCCAGCTCGCCTGGCCGAAGATCGCCATCGACTGCGACGTGCCGCCAAAGGCCTGGACCGGAGTGGCCGGGATGCCGATGGTGCTGTCGGCGGTCAGGCCGGGGTTGAGAGCAAGGATGCCGTCGACCACCGACTGCGTAATACGGGGATCGAGCAAGGGCAGGCCGCCGACAGTGGAAAGGATGTTAATCGACTGGCGATTATTTTCCGACGACTTTTCGTAGAAATAATACATGCCAAGCAGATAATTAATGTCGCCGACCTTACCCAGAGCTTGCAGTTCCTGGCTGAACTGCCACTGTTTCTGCGGGGCGTTGTTGGCATTATAGAGCGGCGTCACCTGATTGGAGACCAGCGTGGGCGAGGTGAAGTCGAGCACAAGACCGCGCAGGAACCCGTTGCCGCTCAGATCGACGATCGAATCCTGGTAGAATTTCCGGTAGCCGGTGATCGACTTGATCGTCAGTTCGGGAATGGCTTCATAGCTGATGGTCAGCGCATGGCCCTGAACCCGCGTCGTGTTGCGATAGCGGGTTTCGCCATTCGCCTCGGTATAGCCAGCCTGCTGCACAGTGCCCAGCCGATCGCGGCTGACCAGGAAGGGCGCGCCGCCGAAGCTGGGCGATTGGGAATAATAAGCCTGTGCCTGCGGTGTCGTGGCGACAAGCTGGAAGAAGGGAGCAAGACCCTTTCGTTCATCCCAGTCGAAATTATAGTTGACGGTGACGTCGCCAAAGTCGCCCTGAAGACCGAGCGCGAAAGAATTCGACTTTACCGCACCCGGATCGAGCGACTTGGGGTTCAGGGTGTTATCGACCCAACCGTCATTTTCACGATGCTGTCCCGCAATGGAAGCCTTGATCACGTCGCCGATGATATAGCCGGTGTCGACACGCGCTTTTACATACCAATCGTTGAAACGGCCGTACCCCGCCTTGGCGGTGACGGCCATGTCGTCGCTGGGCTTCTTGGAAACGAGTTGAAGCGCGCCGCCGATCGTGTTGCGGCCGAACAGCGTGCCCTGCGGTCCGCGCAGAACTTCAATCCGTTCCAGATCGATGAGGTTGAACACCGCACCGGCGGCGCGGGCCAGATAGACGCCGTCCAGATAGATGCCGACGCCCTGTTCGGATACGGCCGACGGTTCGTTATTGCCAATGCCGCGGATAAAGACAGTCGCGGCCGACAGGCTTGCCGGCTGCTGCTCGATCGTCAGGTTGGGCGCGAACTGGGGAATGTCGGTAGGATCGGAGATATTCTGGCGTTCGATAAAGTCCCCGCTCAGCGCGGTGACGGCAACGGGCACGTCCTGCAATGTTTCGGCGGAGCGGCGCGCGGTAACGACGATGTCGCCAAGCGCTCCCTGATCCTGCACCTGACCGGCGGCAGGGGTTTCCTGCGCCTGCGCCGTGGCGGCGAGGGGCAGCACCAGCATCGGTGCGACACTGGCCAATAATATGGATTTCATAGTCATCCTCCCTTGAATCCTTGCTCTTCTGAACTGGCAATCGCCCGGCCTTTACCCCCATGATCCGATGCTTCACGCAAAAACATGCGTTCAGGCCATGCCTGAACCGATTTTTCAGCCGATGCGGTTATTTAGGTCCGAATATGTTCTGTGGTGAACAGAAATATGCGCGATGTGCGTATGGAAATGTGGAATCGATTACGAATAAGTGGGTATAAACTTACTTGCGCGCCGCAGGGGCCATTGCCGTAGGGGAATGCAAAATGCGCAGATCAGGACAGTTCCTGCTGCGCAATGCGTGACACGTATATTCTGGAGGTGGCGCTTCAAAGCGCCGCGCTTACAGCCTTTGGGAATGTATGTTGCCGCCGTCGACCAATATGTCGGCGCCGGTAATGTAGCTTGCCTCTTCCGACAGCAGGAAGCGGATGACGCGGCCCAGTTCCTCCGGCGCGCCGTAGCGGCCCAGCATGATGTGCCTTTCGAAATGGCCGGGCAGCGCCGCCTTGGTTTCCGCCATGATCGGGGTGTCGATCATGCCTGGGCTGATGCTGTTGATCCGCACGCCATCATTGGCAAGCTCGTCCGCCATCGACCGCACCAGCGAGATGATCGCGCCCTTGGCCGCGCTGTAGATCGGGATCAGTGCGTTGCCCAGGGTGGCGTTGATGGAAGCGATGGCAACGATTGCGCTCCCCGGATTGGCGCGCAGGTCCTCCCGAAAGGCCTGGGTGATCAGCACCAGCGCGCGGGCGTGGAGCGCGAGGCCCGCATCCCAATTGTCAGGGGTCACGCCGTCGATCCCCGTAATCTCGCTCGTCCCGGCGCCGTGCACGATGCCGCCCACGCTGCCGAGTGCTTCACGGGAAGCAATGGCGGCGGGCGTAACCGCCTGCGAATTGCGCAGATCGACGGAAAGGCCGGTTGCGGCGACGGAATAGCGTGCGGCGATTTCACGCGCGGCGGCGGCGGCTCCTTCCGCATTGATGTCCCACAGCGCAACCGGCCGTCCGACAGCGGCAAGCGCATGCGCGGTGGCGAGGCCGATGCCCGATGCGCCGCCGGTGATGATGACTCCAGTGCCGGGCAAACCCAGCCGGGGGGTGAAATCCGCTGCCATATGTGATCCTCCGCCTTTTTCAGTTCCTAGCCCAGATCGCCCCTTTTCAGGTCGCGATAGGCCGCTGCGATAATGTCCGGCCGCATCTCGCCATTCAGCGAGGACGGCCAATATTGGGTGAGATACAGAAGGAAGAAGCCGCGCGAAGGGTCCATCCAGCAGGCGGTGCCAGCCGCTCCCGGCCAGCCGAACACGCCCGCCGGAACCTCCCCCGGCCAATCGAACATGCCACCCGTCCGGTGCCCGCCGGTCAAGGACACGGACATGCCAGCGCCAAAGCCTGCGCCGGACAAGGTCTGACCAAGCGGCAGCTGCACCATCTTCACGGCCGGGGGCAGCAGGTTCGACCGGGCAAGGCGCACCGTTTCCGGCTTGAGCAGGCGCACGCCATCCAGTTCGCCTTCGTTCAGCAGCATGGCGGCGAAGCGGGCATAATCATGCGCCGTGGACAGCAGGCCGCCGCCACCCAATGGATAGAGGGGGCGGGCATAGCTGCTGCGGGCAGGATCGTCGGCCAGCGTCCATTTGCCGTCCTTACGCTCGGGCAGATCGGCGAAGCGCCTGACCTTGTCCGGCGCGATCGAAAAGCCGGTATCCACCATGCCGAGCGGCTTGAACAGCCGCTGTTCCAGAAAGGTGTCGAACGGCATGCCCGATGCCTGCTGGATGACGAGGCCCATCAGGTCCAGCGCCACACTGTAGTCGAACCTGGTGCCGGGGTCGGCTGCGAGCGGCAGGGTGGCAAGCCGGTCCGCCATTTCCACAAGCGTCGCGGCTGCTGGCGGAGTCCCCGGCGCAGACGCGCTCCGCAAGGGGCTGGGCGTGACGCCATGCTCGGCGTAAAGCGTACTGAGCGTCATGCCCGCCATGCCGAACCCGGCCGTGTGCGTCAGCAGATGGCGTATGGTGATGGGGCGGGCCGCGGGGCGCGTTTTCGCAGGATCGCCCCCCTCCATCACGCGCATATTCGCAAAGGCGGGCAGGATGTCGGCGAGCGGCTGGTCGAGGCTGATCACTCCCTGCTCCACCAGCATCATCGCCGCGATGCCGGTGACAGGCTTCGTCTGGGAAAAGATGCGGAAGATCGATCGTTCATCGACGGGAGCAGGATTGGCGAAGCCCAGCGCGCCAGCGGACCGGTAGCGGATCGGGCCGTCCCGGTCGCGCCACGCGATGATTGCGCCGGGGACGGTGCCCCGCTCCACGAAGCCGCGCATCACGCTTTCGGTTTCGGGCAGAGCCTGCGCCCCGCCCCGCGCCCGCTCGCCCCCCGCCCGCGCGAAAAGCGGCGCTGGCAAGATTATGGCAGCGCCGGACGCGGCGATCATCGTGCGGCGGTCGATCCTCATGCCCGTCCCTCCCGGAAAGTCAGCGCTGATCCCACCAGGGGAAGAAAGGCGGCATCTCCGACGCCTTGCCAGTGAATTGCGCGGGCCGCTTCTCGTTGAACGCGCGCACGCCTTCCCGCCCGTCCGCCTGGCTGGTGTAGAAGACGGCGAGGGATTCCGTGAGATGCGCGTCCAGGGGCGTCGGCGCGGCGCTGTTGCGGTTCAGCATCTGGCGGATGAGGGCGATCGACACGGGCGAACGGTCCTTCACCAGTGAACGCGCGAACGCCTTTGCCTCGTCCAGCAGTGTTTCGGGCGGGCAGACTGCTCGGACCAGCCCCTTCTCATGTGCTTCGGCGGCGTCGAATATGTCGGCGCGATAGGCCCATTCCAGCGCCTGTTCCAAGCCGACGATGCGCGGTAGGAAGAAGGAGGAACAGGCCTCCATCGTGATGCCCAGCCGCCCGAAGACGAAGCCGAAGCGCGCCTTTTCCGAAGCGAATCGGAAATCCATCGGCAGCAGCATGGTGGACCCGATGCCGACCGCCGCGCCGTTGACCGCGCCGACGATGGGTTTCAGGCAATCATACATCGCTATGGCCACCCGGCCGCCCGTGTCGCGCACGCCGTTCAGGATCGCGGGATCATCGCCCCGGTCGCGCACATCCTCCATCGTCGGAGTCAGGCTTTCGTCCAGTCCGAACACATTGCCGCCGACCGACAGGTCCATGCCCGCGCAGAAGGCGCGTCCCTCTCCCGTGACGACGATGACGCGCACCGCATCGTCGCGGCTGGCGCGGCCATAGGCGTCCACCAGTTCCTCGCACATTTCGACGGTGAAGGCGTTCAGCTTGTCGGGCCGCGCCAGCGTCAGCAGCAGCAGCCCATCATCCTCCACCTCATAGCGGATCGTATTGTAGCTCATGTCATTCGCCCTCCGCCGTCAGGGCCGAAGCACGCGCCAGCGACTCCCGGCACTCCGCGACGATGCGATCGACCAGTTGGGCGCAGGTGGGAATGTCGTCCATCAGGCCGATGCCCATGCCTGCCCACACCAGACCGGCTTCGACATCCCCGCTTTCCATCGCAACGCGGCCCCGTGCCCCTGAAACCAGTTCGCGGATATCCTCGAACGTGGCGCCGGGCTGGCTTTCGCGGCTGTTGACCTCCTGCGACACGGAATTGCGGAACACGCGGGCGGTGTTGCGCAAGGCGCGGAAGATAAGCGTCGTGTCACGCTCCGTTCCCTGGATCAGCGCCTGCTTGATCCCGTCATGGACCGGCGATTCGCGCGTCAGCATGAAGCGGGTGCCCATGGTGACGCCTTCCGCGCCCAGCGCAAGCGCCGCCGCCATCGACCGGCCCGTCGCCATGCCGCCCGCCGCCAATATGGGTATGTCGAGCGCACGGGCGGCCGCCGGGATCAGCACCATGCCCGGAATATCGTCCTCGCCCGGATGGCCCGCCGCTTCGAACCCGTCGATCGACACGGCGTCCACCCCCGCGCGCTGCGCCGAAAGGGCGTGGCGGACGGCGGTGCATTTGTGGATGATCCTGACCCCGGCCTGCTTGAAGCGGGCGATGAACTCCGCCGGGCTGCGGCCAGCGGTCTCCACCAGCTTGACGCCGGATTCGGCGATCACCTCGACATAGGCGTCATAGGGCACGGGCTGGGTGGTGGGCAGGATGGTGAGGTTCACGCCGAACGGCTTGTCCGTCATCGTGCGGCAGCGCTCGATCTCCGCCATCAGCGCTTCGGGCGTGGGCTGGGTCAGCGCGGTCAGGATGCCAAGGGCGCCAGCATTGGACACCGCCGAAGCGAGTTCGGCGCGGCCGACCCACTGCATGCCCCCCTGAACGATCGGGTAGCGGGTGCCGGTAATGTCCGTGATCCGGGTCTTCATCAATGCTCCTGTTGGCGAATGAGGTTCATGAGGGGACCATGAGGGCTGTAGCGGCCGCCATTTTCGTAGGGAAGCACGCCTTCTCCTACGAATAGCGTGAGGCTCTGGGCCATCACGCCGCAGCGATTATCATGGATTTGGGCCACCGACTTCCTCCTCCAGCCATGGCGCTTGCCAAGGCCGAACCCACAATGCAAGCTGAATCAAAAGCGCGCCAGATGGAGAATGCGCGGGTTTCCGGCCCCTTGCGGGCATATGCGGGAGAGGATGGATGGACAAAGCCATGTCCGGGCGCACGCTGCGCCGGGAGGTGCATCATGGCCGGGTCGTCGCTTGCCACGCCGACAGGCCAGCGGACATTGCCCATATGTTCGCGCAGGCTCTGGCCCGCGCGCCGGACGCGATTGCGCTGGTCGATGGGGAGGAGCGCTGGAGCTACAGGAAGCTTGCGGCGCGGGTCACCGGCTGCGCGGCGCGGCTGACGGCGCTGGGGCTGCGCAGCGGCGACCGGATGGCCATATTGATGGACAATCGCGCCGATTACATGACCTTGCTGCTGGCGATGGCGCGGCTGGGCATCATCGGCGTTCCCATGAACATACGCCAGCGCCCGCCGGAAACCGCCTACGCGCTGGAGGACAGCGGGGCGGCGGCGATCATCTACGAAGAATCGCTGACCGACGAACTGCCGCAGCGGGAGGCGCTGGCCCATGTGCGTCACTGGCTGACCTATGAAGCCGAACGCCCCTTGTGGGAGGCCGGTGCAGCGCCCGATCCTGCCACCGTCCGTTCGGCCGTGGGCGAAGACGATCCCTTCTGCATCCTCTATACGTCGGGCACCACGGGCCAGCCCAAGGGCGCGGTGCTCACCCATCTGGGCGTCATCACGTCCTGCATCGGGTCGCAGGATCACCTGACGCTGCGCGATGGCGAAGTGATGATCCTGTCCGTCCCGGCTTCGCATGTCACCGGCATCCTGCTGCTGCTGATGCTCAGCATCAGGGTGGCGGGAAAGCTGGTGATGCAGCGGGGATTCAAGGCATGCGCCTTCCTGGACCTGGCCGAGAGGGAGCGGATGAGCTACGCCATCATGGTCCCGGCCATGTACAAGCTGTGCCTGATGGAGCCGGGGTTCGCCAATGCTGGCCTATCGAGCTGGCGGATCGGCGCTTTCGGCGGAGCGCCCATGGCGGAATCGACGATCGCGGCGCTGGCGGAGCAGCTTCCGCGCCTGACCCTCGTCAACATCTATGGCGCGACCGAGACGACCTCTCCGGCGGTGATGATGCCGCTGGGCGAATGCGCGGCGCACCCGGACAAGGTCGGCCGCGCCCTGCCCTATTGCGACATCGTCATCATGGACGATGAAGGGCGGCAGGTCGCACCCGGCGAACAGGGCGAAATCTGGATCGGCGGCGCGATGACGGTGCCGCGCTACTGGAACAAGCCGGAGGAAAGCGCGAAGGCGCTGATCGGCGGCTTTTGGAAATCAGGCGATATCGCGACGATGGACGAGCAGGGCTATATCCGCCTGCTCGACCGCAAGAAGGACATGATCAACCGGGGCGGCTTCAAAATCTATTCGGTCGAGATCGAAAATACGCTGATGGCGCATGAGGACGTGGCCGAGGCAGTGGTGATCGGGCGGCCGTGCCCCGTGCTGGGGGAGCGTGTGGGAGCCTTCGTGGTCGCGCGCGGCGAGGTTCAGGGCGAGGATCTGCGCAGCTTCTGCGCGGCGCGGTTGTCCGACTATAAGGTGCCCGACCACATCTATGTCGTGGAAGGACCGCTGCCCCGCAATGCGAACGGCAAGCTGCTGAAAAGCGCCGTCCGCCAATGGCTGCCACCTTTGGCGTAATGAAGATGCGCTGGCGGGGCAGAAGCGCTGTTAGCCGCTCGCCATCGACCGAAATCATCCGGCCGTTCGGGCTGAGCCTGTCGACGCCTCCCTTTTTTCCCCTTGAGGGAATAGAGGCCCTTCGACAGGCTCAGGACGCCAGCCTACCAGCGCAGCTTCAGGGAGGTGAAGCCCATCACCGAGCCACCGAAGATGGAGCCTTGCTCCTGATCCTCCGCCAGTTCGAAATCGGGGATCTGCCGCAGCCATTCCTGGAGCGAGATCATGATCTCCCGCTTGGCGAGGTGCGACCCCATGCAGCGGTGCGGGCCTACGCCGAAGGTCACATGATTGTTCACCTGACGGTCAAGGTTGATCGTCTGCGGGTCCTCAAAGACCGACGGGTCGCGGTTGGCCAGCGTGTTGGACAGGATCACGCGGTCGTTCCGCCGGAACTGTATGCCCTTATATTCGCAATCATGGGTAACGCGCCGGTAGATGTTCGACACGGCGTTGATCCGCATCAACTCCTCGATGGCGAGCTGGAAGGCGGTTGGATCATCCAGGCGGTCGCGAAACTCCGCCCGCGCCTGCGGCGTGCTCGCCAGATAGCGCCACACATAGGCCATGGTGTTGGTGACCGTGTCCAGCCCGGCGACGAACAGCAGGAAACCGCAATTGAGGATGTCCTGCCAGGGATGCTGCTGGCCATTCTCATCGCGCGCGGTGACGATGGCCGACGCGATGTCGCTGCCCGGATTGCGATCCTTTTCGCGGAACAGTTCTTCCAGCACGGCATAGATGTCGTTGAGATTCTGCGCCCGCGCATCCGGGTCGGTGCTGCGGAAGAAGACTTCCGACAGCGCCAGAAATTCCGGCAGCCTTTCTTCGGGCAGGCCGAACAGGTCAAGGAAGGTGCCGGTAGGGAAACGCGAAGCATAGTCCGCGATGAAGTCGCAGCCGCCCTTGTCCGCGAAGGACGAGATCATCGTCTGGGCGCGGTGCTGCAATCCTTCGGTCATCCGGCGCACGGCCAGCGGCGTGAACATCGGCGCCAGCAACTTGCGGAAGACATTATGTTCCGGCGGATCGACGCCCTGCGGCTGCATCACCGGAAAGGGTTCGATCGGGGGAATCGGCGTCTGATAGGTCGAAAATATCTCGTGATTGCGATAGCCTTCGACAATGTCGCTATATTTCAGGAACACCCAATGGCCGCCATTGCGCGGCGTGTAGAAGATGGGCGGCACGCCCCGGCGGACCAGATCATGCCAGATCTGGACGGGATCGTTCAGCCCTTCGGGCGCCTGAAAGAAGTCGAAATCGACGATCAGTTCGGCCGGAACATGATCAGGCGGAGAGGGAGACCATTGCAAAGTCATGCTGCGCCGCCTTTCGCGATACGCAACGCCCCTTCCGGGCAGTTGCGAACGGCCAAGCGCACCTTTTCTTCCAGTTCCGGCCCGAATTCAGGATGTTCTATGACTACCTTGCCTTCGACCGCATCTGTGGAGAATATTTCAGGACACAAGTCCTCACATCGCGCATGGCCTTGGCAGACCTGTAGATTGGCGACTACTCTCATCGGACATTCTCTCCTCTCGCTTGCAACCGCTTTACCAGCGCGGCCGCCATCGGCCCACCCGATCGGATGAACCCGCCTGGACAGAATAATCATCTTCGGCCACTATCGGACGGGACAGGATCATGGACTTCACGCCCACCATCATTCATTCGGCGTCCCTGAGCGGCGGGCGGTTCGAACTGGTCGAATGGCAATGGCCCGACCTGATCGACTTCATGGTCAGCGAGCCCAGCCTGATGCTGGAAATGTCCCTGCCCCCGCTCGCCACCGATGCGTCAGCCGAATTCCCGGACATCGATCGCGGCAATCGCTGCTTCATGGGGACGCTGTTCATCCGCTATCCCGGCGTAATGGTGCATGGACGCGGCCAGGGCGGTCATATCCGCGTGCTGCGCGCCATTTTTTCGGGCCAGCTTGCCGCATCGATCCTGGGCAGCGGCGGCGTTCCGCCCGTGCAGGTGCTGCAAGGGCTGCTGGACATCAGGAACGATGCGCTGCGCACGATGATGCGGCTTGCCGCGCGCGAACTGACGACGTCCGAAGCGCGGTCCCCCGAAGCGATGGAGGCGCTCCATATGCTGGTGGCGGTGGAGCTGCGGCGGCTGTTCGACCGGCAGGTCCATGCCTCCACCGGCGGCAGGCTGGCGTCATGGCAATATCGCCGCATCCGCGAGCGGTTGATGGAAAGCGACCTGTCGCCCTCCATATCCGAACTGGCGGCGCTGTGCGGCATCAGTGTCCGCCATCTGCATCGCCAGTTCCACGCGCTGACCGGCAGCAACGTCGCGGACTATGTCGAAAATTTCCGCATGAACCGTGCGCAGACGCTGCTTTCCCAGCCCGACTTGCCGATCAAGATCATCGCCGCGCGGCTGGGATTCGCTCATCCCAACAGTTTCGCGCGCGCATTCAGGCGAGTCACCGGCATGACTCCGCTGCGTTACCGGCAGAGCATGCTGGGCGGCGCAGTGACGGAGGAAGAGGAGGATGTCCTCTCCCCCTGATGAGGCATCAGCAGCGCGGGATCATGTAATCTCGCCCCGGTGCATCGCTTCGGCCCTGGCCTTGAGCGCCCGCGCCGAGTCGTTGAACGCCCGCGTCACCCAGGGACCGCAGAAGCGCATCACATGGATGCCGTTCGGCCCGGTGAAGGCATCGGTCGACTGGTAGCGGCACTTTTCCGGGCCCAGTTCCTCGATCATCTGGTCGCGGCGCGCGGGATAGGGCCAGGCTTCGCTGTCCAGCAATTCCCAGGAAAGCAGCCGCCCCGGCTCGAAGGCGCAAATATGCTCGCAATTGGGGGACAGCGACCCCGGATTGGCATAGTTCACCAGCCGCATATAGACCGGCGCGCCCATCTCCAGCGTCGATTGCGCCCATACGCAAAAGGGGTTCCATTCCCCGTAGCGCGGCATGTCAGTCAGGATGTTCCACACGACCATCGCGGGCGCATCGATTTCGACCGGGTCGGACGCGATCAGAATATCCGGGTCGTAAATGGCGAAGGGATCGTACCGCGCTTCGGCAACGCTGTCGGCTAGCATCGACGTCTCCTGCTTTCTTCTGTCCCGCGCGGCAGTGGCAAAAGCCGTCAAACGCCCGCGGCGGACATTCATTGTCGTTGGGCGGAGGGTAGCACGGAATGGCCCGCGGTCAACAAGGGAAGATGATCAAAACGGCTTTCATCTTCGCCTTGGCACGGCCTGACCGCATATGAAGGCTTGACCTGCGTAGCCGATTGCCCGACTCCTTCCGCAAAGATCGGCGCTGGCACTTCCGGCGATGGACCGCGCACGTGCGTCGTCCGCGAAACCAGTGCGGGGCGGGAGAGATTATGGCTGACCAATATGACTTCATCATCGTGGGCGCGGGATCGGCCGGTTGCGTGCTGGCCGGACGGCTGTCGGCCGATCCGCGCAACCGCGTCCTCCTGATCGAAGCAGGCGGGCGGGACCGCAGCATCTTCATCCACGCGCCCGGCGGCCTGCTGCCCATCATGTATCGCGGCATGTTCCAGTGGATGCATGTCAGCGTGCCGCAGGCCCATGCCGACGGGCGGCAGATGTATACGCCGCGCGGCAAGGTGCTGGGCGGGTCGTCGTCCATCAACGGCATGGTCTATGACCGTGGCGCGGCCGCCGACTATGACGGCTGGCGGCAGCTGGGCAATGAAGGGTGGAGCTATGAGGATGTGCTCCCCTATTTCAAGAAGCTGGAAAATTTCCAGCCGGGCGGCGAGGAAGGCTATCATGGCCGCGAGGGGCCGGTGATGGTCACTCGTCCCGGCATCGCCAACCCGCTGGCGAAGGCGTTCCGCGACGCCGCCGTCGCGGCGGGCGTTCCCTATAATGACGACCCCAGCGGATCGGTGCGCGAGGGCGTGTTCCCGGCCGACGTCACCGCATCGGCGGGACGGCGGTTCAGCGCCGCCCGCGCCTATCTGAAGCCCGCCCTCAAGCGGCCGAACCTGCGCATCGTCACCGGCGCGAATGTCGAGCGGGTGATCGTGGAGGACGGGCGCGCCACAGGCGTTGCGTGGCGGCGCGGCGATCAGGCCGAACAGGCGCGCGCCACGCGGGAGGTCATCATTTCCGCCGGAACGATCCATTCGCCCTGGATATTGATGCTGTCCGGCATCGGCGACGGCGACCATCTGCGCCAGACGGGCGTTCCGGTCGTCCATCACCTGCCCGGCGTCGGCCAGAATTACCGCGATCATGTCGCGGTGACGGTGAAGCAATATTGCACCCAGCCGGTATCGCTGTTCAACGTATTCCACCCGCTCGTCGCGGCGAAGGCCGTCGCCAATTTCGCGCTGTTCCGCCGGGGGCCGCTGGCCCAGCCGCCCGCCGAGATCGGCGCTTATCTGAAAACCATGCCGGGCGCGGAAACGCCGGATGTGAAGGTGCATTTCGCCATGGCGCTGTACGAAGCCATGGGCCGCAAGCTGATCATGGAGCATGGCTATTTCGCCCATATCGACCTGCTGCGGCCGGAAAGCGTTGGCGAGGTGAAGCTGACCGGGGCGGACGCCAGCGCGCCGCTGTCCATCGATCCCAACATCCTGTCGACCGCCAATGACATGGCGATGGGCAGGGCGGCGATCCGCGCGGTGCGCGACATCTTCGCGCAAAGCCCGTTCGACCCGTTCCGGGGCGAGGAACTGGCCCCCGGAGCGAACATCCGGTCGGATGATGAGCTGGACGCCTATCTGCGCGCCACCGCCATTTCCGACATCCACGCCGTGGGCACGTGCCGCATGGGGCATGATCCGCTGGCGGTGGTCGATCCCCAGTTGCGGGTGCGCGGCCTGTCCGGGTTGCGGGTGGTCGATGCCTCCGTCATGCCGCGCGTGCCGGGCGGTAATACCAACGTGCCCACGATGATGGTCGCGGAAAAAGCCACCGACATGATCCTCCAGGCATGATCCCGCACGCGGGAGAGGGATAGTCATGGGTATCAGCGAAATGACGGAAACATCCGCGCCGCAGGGTTCAAAACCGGCGGAACGGCCGCCATACCGCCTGTACGTCCTGCTGCTGCTGTTGCTGCTGAATTCATTGAGCTATGCCGACCGGCACCTGTTTTCCATCCTGATCCCGGCGATCAAGGCGGAGTTCGGGATCAGCGATTCGCTGCTGGGGCTGATCGGCGGGCCGGGTTTCATCGTCAGCTATGTCCTCTGTTCCATGCCCTTCGCCCGCCTGGCCGACCGCTGGTCGCGGCGCGGCGTGCTGGCGCTGGCGGCAACCTTGTGGAGCGCTGCGACGGCTGCGTGCGGCGCGGCAGGCAATGCCGTGCAACTGGCGCTCGCGCGCTTCGTGGTCGGCATCGGCGAAGCGGGCGGGCTGCCGCCGTCCCAGTCCGTGCTGGCCAGCCTCTATGGCGAGGATCGCAGGTCGGCGGCCATGGGCGTGCTGGCTTCGGGCACCTATTTCGGGCTGATCCTGGGGCTGCTGGGCGGCGCGGCGATCGCGGCGCAGTGGGGCTGGCGCGCCGCCTTCCTGATATTGGCGCTGCCGGGATTCCCGCTCGCCCTGCTGATCTGGTTCACCGGCCCGCGCCGAAGGCCGCATGAATTGAGGCCGGGCACTGGGCGCGACGGCCCCGGATTCTGGACTTCCGTCCGCATGTTCTGGAACATCAAGTCACTGCGCCTGGTTGCGCTTGGCGTCGGCACCTTCAACATATTCGGCTATGCGGGCGCGGTGTGGATGCCCGCCTATTTCATGCGTTCCCACGGCATGAGCGTGGTCGAGGCTGGCGCATGGCTGGGCGTTGGCTCGGCGATCGGGGGCATCACGGGAAGCATCGCGAGTGGAGCCATGGTCGACCGGCTGCGGCGGCGCGGCGAACATTGGCAGCTGCGCCTGCCCGCCATCGCCTTCCTGCTTTCCTTCCCGCAGAACATCTTCATGTTCACCATGCCGC
Organism: Sphingobium sp. DC-2; assembly: GCF_000722555.1. Taxonomy (NCBI): domain Bacteria; kingdom Pseudomonadati; phylum Pseudomonadota; class Alphaproteobacteria; order Sphingomonadales; family Sphingobiaceae; genus Sphingobium; species Sphingobium sp. DC-2. Next base: position 38,715 of record NZ_JNAC01000027.1, read on the forward strand.
GGGGAGCGGGGATCGCGCTGGGCGGGCTCCATATCCCCGGCGTAGCCTTGATGACGGTGCTGGGCGGGTTCCTCGCGGCCTGCTGGGCAGGTCCGTCCTTCAGCGCTGCCGCCCGCCTGGTGGCCCCTTCTCAACGGGCGCAGGCGACCGCGATGCTGGTCGTCATCATCAACATCATCGGCAGCATGATCGGCCCTTCGCTCAGCGGGTTCGTCAGCGACCTGCTCACCGCCCGGCTCGGCGGGGAATCGCTGCGCATCAGCCTGCTCATCATGAGCCTGCTGACGGTCGCGGGAGGGTTGCTGTTCTGGCGCGCGTCAGTCCACTATCCCCGTGACCTGGGAGCGCGCGACACGATTTGAACTTGCGCCGCCGCACGAGGTTTTCCAGCCTCGTGCGGCGGCGCCTGAGGCTCAGCCCTTCGCGCTTTCCTGCTTCACGATTTCCAGGAACAGCGGGCGTTCGCCGCCGCCATGCACTTCCAGCTTAGCGCCGCTGATATAGGCGGCGGCTGGGGAGGCGAGGAAGTTGACCGCCTCCGCAATGTCGCTGCCCCGCCCCATGCGGCCCAGCGGCAACGATGCGGCGATACGATCCTGCGCGGCGGCGCTGCCATAGGTCATTTCGGCGGTCTCGGTTTCGATCAGGCCGACGATGATCGCGTTGACGCGCACCTCGGGCCCCCATTCCTGCGCCAGGCTGGTGGTCAGGCTGACGAGCCCGGCCTTGGCAGCACCGTAAATGGCGGTGTCGGGCGAAGGGCGCACCGCCGACACGCTGGCGATGTTGACGATGGAGCCGCCCGCCGCTTTCAGGTGCGGATAGGCCGCCTGCGACACATGCAGCGGCGCGAGCAGGTTCAGTTGCAGGATGCGTTCCGAAAAGCGCGGGCTGGCGGTCGCCGCGTCCGCCTGCGGAGAGCCGCCGGCATTGTTAACGACAAGGTCGATGCGCCCCTGGCGCGCGGCCAGCGCTTCTATCCAGACGGCGACGGCGGCGGGATCGCGAATGTCGCAGGCGTCGAATTCAGCCTGCTTGCCGTCAATGCCGACCGGCTGTTCGGGCGGCGTCCGGCCGCAGGTGGCCACGGCATAGCCTTCCGCCAGCAAGCGGCGCACGATCGCAGCGCCAATGCCCCGCGTTCCGCCCGTGACTATGGCGACCTTGCCCCGACCTGTCTCGCTCACCTGCTGTCCTTTCTTTGACCGTAATGCGCCGCGCCATCGCCCTTTCCGCCGCGCCGCGCAAGACAGGAGTCATGCCCCCTGGAACCTGACGGATCGAAGGCAGTCCGAAACGCTTCATCCTGCGCGATTGTAAATCGGCCGCGAGGGATCGCCATGCGACCCTAAGCGGCCTGATCCCTTATGCCACGATCGCCGGGTGCGGGATGCGCGGTTCGCCCAGCATTGCGCGATAGGATGGCGGCACGCGCCCTTCCGCCTCGGTGATGCCATAGCGCTGCGCGATCTCGGCAGTGATCAGCGTCTGACCGTTCAGTTCGTCGCGCTTGGGATCGTTATGGATAGCGGCGATGACCCGCCCGTTGAATTCGGGCGTTTCCGCTTCCGCCATGAACTTTTCATATTGTTCGGGATGCTCGGCCAGCGTGCGGGTGCTGCGCTCGGTCAGCAGCGGGCCCATCCAGAGCGAGATGGCGGTAACGCCAGTGCCCCGGAAATCGACGCCCATGTCCGCAGCGAATTTATCCACGCCCGCCTTCTGCGCACCATAGGCCGCTCCGTGCATGTAGCAGACCGATCCGAAGGACGAGGTGAAGGCGATCAGCCCGCTGCCCGCTGGCACCATCATGCGCGCGGCGTGCCAGCTGGCGAGATAATGGGACCGCAGGCCTACATCCAGAATATCGACGAGACCCGTGGATTTTTCCCAGAATGGACCCGGCTTCACCAGATCATCGTGCAGCGCGGCGACGTTGTTGACCAGAATGTCCAGCCGCCCGCTCTCATCCGCCACCCGTTCGAACAGGGCCGCGATCGCGCCACTGTCGGCATGATCCACCTGAACGGCGCGGCCTTCGCCGCCCGCCGCGTCGATCTGGGCAGCGGTCGCGCCGATCGTGCCGGGCAGCGCCGCGTCGCCTTCGCGCACGGTGCGGCCCGTCACATAGACACGATAGCCCTGTTGTCCCAGCGCTGCCGCGATCCCACGGCCCGCGCCCCGGCTGGCGCCGGTGACGATCGCCACCGGACGTTCACTCCTCTCCATAGTCATCCCCTGTTGATCAGGCCGCAGCGCTGGACGAACGCTTGTCGAGCGTCACATGCATGCCGTTGGTCCGCTTGTGCATATCGGGCGTCTTGTCGCGCGGACTGTAGAACTGCTTGTACCAGGTCCGCACCTTGCCATAGGGCCCGTCATTCGGGATCACCAGCGGGTTGATGCAGGCCTTCTTGTTCTGCCAGATCTCGACATCCTGCGCGAAGGCGAGGCGGCTGCCCTCCTGGTATTCAAGGGCGGCAGCGCGCAGTTCGTCAGTGATCGGGGCCGATCCGTCATTCACCTGCACCATCAGGCCGTGCCACACGCGGATCTTGCCATCTTCGATCGGCGTATGGGTGATCAGGATGAAGCTGTTGAACGTCCCTTCCATTTCCGACTGGAGGATGGACGGCCCGGTATACCAGGTGTCCAGGGTCAGCACGTCTTCCGGGTTCTGTACCAGCGTGCGGTGCCCGGCGGCATAATATTGGTGGACGATGTGATCCTTGAACTCGTTCGCGAAGTAGACGAAGTCCTTCGCGCCATGGATAGGGACGAAATGGCCATAGTCGGCCATGTTGTCGACCACCTCGATCGGGTGAATGTCCAGGTCACCCATGAAGTCGATTTTCCAGCGGACCCAGCCCGGCGCATCCCAATGGCCGCCAAAGTCGGGCAGGTCGAAGTTCGGCTCCAGCCCTTCGGGATCATGCCACATCCAGATGGTGCCCGCGCGCTCGATCACCGGGAAGGTCTTGAGCTTGGCAGCCTTGGGCACGAAATCGGAATAGGGAATGTTCTTGCAGTTGCCGTCCGGCCCGAACTGCCAGCCATGGAAGGGGCAGCGGATCGAATCGCCCTGTACCTGCTCGCCGTCGCGGACGATGTAGGACGTCGTGTTCTTGGCCAGGTGGGCGCCCATATGGGGGCAGTAGGCCTCCGTCACATAGACCTGCCCGCTTTCACCGCGATACATGACCAGATCCTGCCCGAAATACCGCATGGCGGTGGGCGTGGTGGTCGCCTCGGCGCTTTCGCCGACCATGAACCAGCCACGGGGGAAATCGAACTCTCCCAGACGATAGTCTGACGATTTTGCCATAAAGAAAACCTCTCGCAATCAGCGGCAAATTAGCATGAAGGGCGGCAAGACGCCACCCCCTCGACCAACAGGATCGAGCAGAAATAATCCCGCCCATCTACGCAAACAAGGGTGTATAATGCAAGCCGATTGCACGAATGCGGCGAAGCGCGGGAGGTGAAATTGCCATTCGAACAAGATCGGGAGCTGCCCGGCGGCAAGCCGCAGGGCGAAGGCGTCCCGCCGCAATCGGTGATGCGCGCCGGGCTGGAGGCCTATGTCCAACGGATCAATGACGGCGATCTGAAAGGGCTGCTCAGCCTCTTCGCGCCGGACGCCATCATTGAAGATCCGGTGGGAAGCCCCGTCAAGCAGGGCGAGGAGATCGCCGCCTGGTTCAGCGACACGATCGCCTTTCAGACACGGATCACGCCCGTCGCGCCGATCCGGGGGTCGCATTCCAATGCGGCCGCGCTGGTCTTCGACGTCACCTTTCAGCCGCCGGAAGGGCCGCGCCTGCTCATCCGGTCGCTCGATATCTGCACCTTCGATGCGCAAGGGCGGATCACCAGCCTCAAGGCCTATTGGGGCCCCGGCGACATCCAGCCCGCGCCGGAGTGAAGCTTCGGACGGGGCGGCCGCTTGTTTCCTCCCCCAGCTATGGGTAAAGCTCTGCCGGTCAGGACCTTGGCAGGCGGCTTGAAGACCTTCCATCGCTGGCTTCAGGAGTGTCGATCGGTCAATGCCCACCCCCCGTCTATCAAGTTCCGACCGCCGAGCCTCCATTATCGCAGCCGCGCGCACCGTTTTCGCCCGTTATGGGCTGGAGGGCGCGCGGACGCAGCAGATCGCGCAAGCCGCTGGCGTGTCCGAAGCACTGATATTCCGCCATTTCAGTAACAAGACGGCAATTTACCGCGCCGTCCTGCGCGAAGTCATTGCCGATCAGGATGCGGCATTCCGCACCGCGCCCCTGCCGGAGCCGAGCACCTTCGGGCTGCTCGACAGCATCCGCCGCATGCTCGAACATGCGCTGCGGGGCCAAGGGGCGGGCAATGCGGACGGGATGCGCATGGTCGTCGGCAGCCTGGCGGGTGACGGGGGCTATGCCCGGCTGGTCTACAGGCGGGCGATGCGCCTGTCCCGCGCGGGCCTGGAGCGCGCCCTCGCCGCGGCGCGGGAGGAAGGAAGCATCACCGGCGAACCCATGTCCGTCACCAATGCATCGGCCTTCCTTGAGCATGTGAGCACCATGATCATGATGGCCCATTGCCATGAGCAAAGCGCTATCCCCTATGACGAGGATCATGACCGGCTGCTCCGCGACGCCATCTCCTTCTGCGGGCGGGGCATCGGCATTTCGGACGAGCGGATAAGGGAATTTCTGGAAAGCATGCCTGCGCAAATGGCGTGATATGATCCGCTTTCCCTTCGATATTGCGTAATATTTCCCTGCGCCCTATCGTGCATATCGAGGATTCGTGGATAGGCGGGTCCGCCAGCAATGAAAATCGTGCGGCGAAGGAACGGGGCGCGGCCCGCAGGCTGCGGCGCGATGGAATGGAGAGGAGATAGGCTATGCTGCTTCAGAACAAGGTCGTCATCGTCAGCGGCGTGGGTCCCGGCATGGGCCAGGCGCTGGCGCGCATTGCGGCCGCCGAAGGGGCGTCCGTCATACTCGCCGCCCGCAACCAGTCCTTTCTGGAGGAAGTGCGCGGCGACATCGTGGCGAAGGGCGGAAAGGCGGTCGCCATTCCCTGCGACGTGTCCGACGAAGCGCAGTGCAAGGCTCTGGCCGAACGGGCAGCGGCCGAATTTGGCGGGCGCGTCCACGGCCTGATCAACAGCGCTTATTATCATGGCGACTGGAGCTTCATCGAAAATAGCGATGCGGCGGACATGGCGAAGGCGTTCGACGTCAATTGCCTGGGCGCATTGCGCCTGACACGCGCCTGCACCCCCTATCTGCGCGACGGCGGCGCGGTGGTGAACGTGTCGACCATGGCGACGGTCCGTCCCTTCGGCGGCGAACATGGGATGGAAATGGGCTATGCCGTCGCCAAGGGCGCGCTCAACACTTTGAGCAAATATATGGCCACCGACCTTGGCCGCTTCGGCATTCGCGTCAACACCTGCCGCATGGGCTGGATTCACGGCGAGCCGGTGGAAGGACATATCCAGGCGCAGGTCGATGCCGGACTGAAGCGGGAGGATGTAATCGCCGGCATCACTCGCGACATACCGATCGGCATCATTCCGCCGGAAGACGATTGCGCCCGCGCCGTGCTGATGATGATTTCCGATTTTTCCCGCGTCGTCACCGGCGCGACGCTGGACGTCAACGGCGGTCACTGGATCGCGCCCTGATCGCAGGCTTGGCAGGGGACAGCGCTTCTCCGGCCAGCACTTAGGAAAAAGGGAGAAAGACAGCCATGTTCAAGTGCATCGCCCTGCTGCGCCGGCGGCCGGACATCAGCCATGAGGCCTTTGTCGATTTGTATGATCCGGGCCTTGTCAAGGTCGCATTGAACGGTTCCTTCTGTTG
>NZ_JNAC01000028.1:0-137751 GCF_000722555.1 Sphingobium sp. DC-2
TCACACGTTCAACCAGTGAGGAACTGTCCGGGAATTAAGGGGCAACGACATGAAGAGACTTCACCGCATAGACACATGCGGCTCATGACCGTCGGCGTTGCTCCGGTCACCTAATCCCTTGCGCCATTCCCGTCGCGGCTTCGCACGATGGACTAGGGGAAAGATGAATGAGAAATAATTCGAAACTGCATCGGATGTTGCTGTTGTCAGCATCCATGCCAGCGGTGGCTCTTATCGCCAATGCAGGCGGAGCTTGGGCGGCGCCTGCTACGGTCGCCGTGCCTAGCGGCGCAGGCACTGGCGCTGCGGTCAACGCTGACATTGACACTGCAATCACCACCCCCGCCAATCCTGATCTGACGGTCACCGTCGCTACTGGCGCGGACATTAGCGGGGCGAGCATCGGCTACGACTTCGTGGCGGGCGGCTACGCCGCTGGCGAAGGCGACGGGGCGATCACGCTCACCAATGACGGTCGCGTCTCAGGTGTCAGCTTTGGCGGCGTAGGTGCTGCCAGCGCTGCTAACAGCTTCACTGGCACCAATGACGGGGAAGTCATCGGCAATATCGGTGCGGCGAACTTCGGCGGCGCGGTGGCGATCACCAATAATGGCGCGGTGGGTGGCAGCGTCACCGGCTCGGCCTTTGGGGATGTCAGCCTCGCAAATGGCTTGACGGGCGCCGTGGATGGCAGCCTTTCCGCATCGGCGCTCGACGCGGGAAATGTCCAAATCAACAATGACGGTTCGGTTGCAGGCAATGTGCTGGGCTCTGCCACGACCGGAACAGTCGGCATCGCGAACAGCGGCAGCATCGATGGCGATGCCTTAGCCTCGACTACCAGTGGCGCAATCTCGGTCAGCAATGGCGCGTCCGGGCGCATCAGCGGCGACGTGACGGCAGATTCGGAATCGGGCGCGATCACCATCGCCAATAATGGCGAAGTGCTGGGCCGGACCAACGCTACCAGCCAGAACAGCACTTTCACCAGCACGGGGCCGACGGTCACTGTTTCGGGCACGACAACCACCACGGAATCCAGCAGCTCGTCGCAGACCGTCGGCGGCGATGTCACCGGCACCTATGCCGGCATCAACGGATCGCTGAACTTCGGCGCCGGCAATGACGGCAGCATCAGCCAGGTCTCGGGCAAGAACAGCACCGCGACCGTCAGCGGCACCGTCTACGGCAATGTTTCGTCGACGGCTCAGGGCACTTCGCAGAACAGCGAAAATGTCGGTGTGGTCACGGATTCCCGCGATGGGGCTGGCACCGGCACTGTCGTGTCCAGCAGCACTGCCACCAATCAGGTCACCTCCACCGGCGGCGTTAGCACGGTGAATGTCAGTGGCGCGGTTGCCCGCAATGATCTGGGTTTCGGCGGCAATGTGAATTCTTCCGGCAACGGCGGCAGCGCCGTCAACATCAATGGCGGTCAGATTTCCGGCAGTGTCAACTCGACTAGCCAGGGTTTCCTGATCGACGTTGCGTCCAGCTCAGAAACCACCGACTCCTATGATGCGGGCGTTCTGCAAGGCACCACGTCCACGAGCGATTTCGAAGTCAGCCAGAGCCAGACCGGCGGCGCGGCTTCCGTGTCGATCCAGGGCGCGAGCAATGTCGATGGCGGGGTCACCGTTCGGGGTACGGCCTCCGCCTCTGCGGACATCGGTTCGGCGGCGACGGTGGGCCAGAATGTGTTCGTCAGCACCGGTTTGACGGGTCCCACCTTCGGCACGGCAGCTGACGCGAGCATCACTTCGTCCAGCACTCGCACCACCGATGCGGCGGGTGACGGCACAGCCACGGTCACCAGTTCGACGGTGAATTCGGTCCCTGCCGTCGCAGGCAATGCGACGCTCAACAATGCGGGACGCATTGAAGGCGGCGCCGATGTCCAGTCGAGCTTCGGCAACGCCACAGCCAACATTACCGGCTCCGTTGGCGGTTCGGTCAGCGCGTCCGCTAACAGCGCCCTGTTCAACAGCGAAGACATCGCCGAATATGCGGTGACGGGCGGCGTGGACAGGCTGACCCAGGTAACCAGCCGGAACAGTGATACGTCCGTTGGCGGACAAGCCTCCATCGCCGTGAATGCACCTTCGAAGCAGGGCGTTCCGAGCGTTGCGGGTAACCTCTTCGCCTCGGGCCAGGGCGGCGCATCGATCACCATCGAAGAAGGCAGCGTCATCGGAGATGCCGGTTTCGGCTCTGGCGGCAGCCTGTACGCCACCAGCCTCGGCTTTGACAGCACGGAAGAGGTCGTCACCACCTATGCAGCCGACGGATTTACTCCTGTCAGTGAAGTGACGACCTTCACGGGTACGCCCGTGGGTGGTTCGGCATCTGTCATCAACAATGGGACGGCCATTGGAGATGTCTTTGTCGAAGGCCTGACGTCGGCCTCGCTGACCAACAACGGCACGCTCGGCACGGAAGGCTTCGGCAATCAGTTCAGCGTTTCTGCGCTGGATGGCGGCGGCAGCCTTACCGTCACCGACACCAATCCGGCCGATATCGGTAGCCGCAACGTGGTTGCGACTGTCAACGCCACGCCCGCCGGCGGCAGCGCAACCTTCACCAACAGCGGAATCGCATTCGGCGATCTCGAACTGGAAGGTATCACCGGCACTGTCACGAACAATGGCGTGCTGACTGGCACGACCACGCTTGGCGGATCGCAGTTCAGCGGCACGGCTACCGTCAATGCTGACATCACGACCACGAGCGTAACGGTCGATCCCGTCCTGGCGGCCCAGACCTACACCGTGGACCAGAATGGCGTATCGCGCGGTTTCGTGGTCGGTGGCGCAGTCGTGACGCAGGATGATGTCGCCTCTGATCTGGGTTCGGCGCTCGCCTCCTACGGCGTCGCTCTGGATGCCAGCCAAGTCGATCCGGCGAAGTTCAACCTGAGCGTCAATGGCGAACAGGCGGCCAAGACGGCTGATATCAATGCTACGATCAACCTGAACAACGGGTCGATCACGCTGGGCGATATCGACGCACAGCGCGACGATAGCGGCGCATATCTGACGAACACGACCGTCAACCTGAACGGTAGCGGCTTCCTGGGTGCCAGCGAGTTCAAGCCGGTATCGCCCGCGGCCTTCGCCAACTTCAGTCCGGCCGCTGAACTGCCGGAAGAGGCGCAGGGGCTGTTCGGCACCACCGGAGTGCGGGTGCTTGGCGCAACGGCGCTGAACAAGACCGGCACCGGCACCTTCGTCATCACCGGGTCGGAATATGTCCCGGCGGAAGGTGCAAACCCGGCTGCATGGACGCTGGATGTCGGCAACTTCAACGTTCAGGCTGGCGAAGTTCAGCTCGATGTGACCGGCACTGACGAAGTGTTCGGGATCAAGGGCAATATCAACAATGACGCCACCCTTGTCCTGGGCCGTCGCGCTCCGACCTTTGTTCAGTCCGTCGGCAACAGCATCGTCACTCCGGGGCCGGAAGCGATCAAGGGCATCGAAGTCTATCAGCAGGGCGACTATAACCAGAGTGCCACCGGCACGACGGTGGTCGGCGTCAACCCCTCGCTGGTTCGCTTCGGCAACTTGTCCGTCAATGATGGCGGCAGTTCGCCTGAACTGCTGGGGCCGATCACCGGCGGCGTAAGCGTTCCCTACTTCACCACTCCGACCAATGCCGGTGTCTTCTCGACCCCGTCCTCGGTCACGGTGGATGGTAACCTGAACCTGGCTGGTAAGGTCGCGGTGACGGTGTCGAAGGACAGCCTCTATTCGACCGGCGATGGCTATACGCTGTTCACCTATACCGGCACGGGTGACGTGACGGCGACCGCAGCGTCTTCGCTAAGCTCGCAGTTCGTGACTTTCGGACTGAAGCATGACGCGGCCGCCAAGACCGTGTCGATCGAGGCGACCCGCAACAGCTATGCGGTTGGCGCGACCAACCCCAATGCTGCGGCAGCCGCCGTTGGTTTGGATAGTGCTCTGGCGGATGTCATCGCCCGGGTGAAGACGGACGCCGCTGGCGGCAACGGCTTTGCTTCGGTCACCGAAATCGCCAATGCGCAGGACATCGCCAACATCGCCGCCGGTCTCGACTGGCGCCTGAACAGCGCGCAAGCAGCGCAGGTCTTCAACGAGCTTTCCTCGGCTGAGATCTACGGTTCGCTTGCCGCGGTTGATCAGAACGCAGTGTTCAACACCACGATCAATCGTCTTGCGGCTCGCCGTGGCTATGGCGAAGCGCTGGGCACCCAGATCTGGTTCAACCCCTCGGCGAATTTCGCCAAGACGGGCGGCACCAAGTCTGGCGCTTCGAAGATTAAGACCAACAGCTATGGCGGCGCGTTCGGTGTTGATGTGGCTTACCAGGAAGACGGCGCCTTCGGCATCGGCTTCGGTTATGGCCAGCATGACGTGACCGCGAAGGGTTCGCCGGAAGAAGCGCAGGTTCGCACCTATACCATCGGTGCCTATGCGACCCAGGGTTTCGGCCCCTTCTATGGCAGCTTCCAGTTCGCCTATGGCTTCTCCAAATTTGAAGTCGAACGCGATCTGGCCTTGCTGGCCCGGACCATTGAAGGCGACTTCAAGGGTTCGCAGTGGGATGCCAGCCTGGAACTGGGCTACGACTTCGCCGCGGGTAACGGCCTTGTCGTGACGCCCTTCGGCAAGCTGGCGCTCCGCCGTTGGTCGATGAACGGCTTCACCGAAGAAGGTGGTGCGGGCATTGGACTCCATGTGGACGATGCGTCCAAGACAGTCTTCCAGCCGGTCATCGGCGTGAAGGCGGGAGCTCTGTTGGGTGATGCCGAAGGCATTGCTTACCGCCCCTATGCCAAGGTGCAGTACAGCTTCCAGGGTAACATCGGCAGCGACCGCACCGTCCAATATGTGGGTGGCGGCAACGCCTTCCGCCTGGATGGCGTGGACCCGGATGGCCATGGCCTTGTCGAACTGGGTATCGACGCCTCGGTCAACAAGCGCGTCAATCTGTTCCTATCCGGTGGCTATGGCTTCGGCGGGCACAACAGCCTGGGACAGATCCGGGGCGGCATCAGCTTCGGTTTCTAAATTCTTCTTACCCCTAACAACTGGGCGCGCCGAATTCGGCGCGCCCTTTTTTATGTCGTGGGTGCCGCCATCGGCCGATTGGGCACCGCCGCCGTCATCATGTGAGATGAACGAAGCTCACATGCGCGGGCCCAGCTCCAATTTTCACAACGCACCGTTTCCAAAGCAAATCCGGGCGTCCTGTTGCCGGAAACGCTTCAGGAGTGTTTGGACATCCGAGACCCTTCAGGATGCGAGCAGGTACGGATGCGGTGGCGGAGAAGCAGATTGGCGTCGATGAGCGCGGATGCGGGCGATGGGTTGGCGCCCGGCGTCGATGCGGTCGCGGGAACGCCGCCGGGAAAGGCAGCGCCGCGGCGTTACCAGATGATCGCGCTTGTCGTCGCGTCCGCCCTGTTCATGCAGCAGCTCGACGGCACGGTGCTGACCATCGCGCTGCCCACCATGGCGCGCGACCTGGGCGTACCCGCGACCAGCCTCAGCCTTGCGCTCACCAGCTATCTGCTTGCGCTCGCACTGTTCATTCCGGCCAGTGGCACGCTGGGCGACAGGTTCGGTTCTCGAACGATTTTCTGCTGGGCCATCGTCTTTTTCCTCCTGGGATCGATCGCCTGCGCTCAGGCGGCGTCGCTGCCGATGCTCGTCGCGGCCCGGTTCGCGCAGGGGATTGGCGGCGCGATGATGGTGCCGGTGGGCCGCCTCCTGCTGCTGCGCAGCGTCGCCAAGGAGGATATGGTCCAGGCGCTGTCATGGCTGGTCATGCCCGCGCTGGCGGGACCCATCCTTGGCCTACCGCTCGGCGGCCTGATCGTCACCTGGCTCGATTGGCGCTGGATTTTCTATCTCAACCTGCCGATCGGGCTGCTGGGCGTGGCGGGCGCGCTGATGATCGTGCCAGAGGTGCGTGGAGACGCCCGCGCGCGCTTCGACATTCCCGGCTTCCTGCTCTCCGGTCTGACGCTCAGTTGCCTGCTGTTCGGCTTCGAACTGGCGAGCCGTCCAGGCACGGGGCGCATCGCGCTGGCGTTGCTCGTCGCCGGTGCGCTGCTCGGCATCGGCTATGCGCGGCATGCGCGCCGCACCGCCGACCCGATCCTCGACCCGGCGCTCATGCGGGTGGCGACTTTCCGCCTCTCCGTCATCGGCGGTTCGCTTACCCGCATAACCCAGGGCGCGCAGCCGTTCCTGCTGCCGCTGATGTTTCAGATCGGTTTCGGCCTGTCGGCTGCGGCCACTGGCACGATCACCATGGCGGGCGCGATCGGCGCGCTGGCGATGAAGGCGCTGGCCCCGCGCGTGCTGCGGCGGTGGGGGTTCCGCAACAGCCTGATCGTATCGGGGCTGATAAGCAGCGCAGGCTACGCCACCTGCGCCCTGTTCCGTCCTGACTGGCCGATGGCTGCGATCGTCGGCGTGCTGGCCCTGTCCGGCTTTTTCACCTCCTTCCAGTTTACCGGCTATAACGCGATCGCCTATGCCGACGTCGACAAAGGCCGGATGAGCGCGGCGACGAGCTTCTACGCCACCTTTCAGCAACTCACGCTATCGCTCGGCATCTGCACGGCGGCGGCGGCGCTTGAGCTGGGGCCGCTGCTTGCGGGGCGCGCCAGCCTCACGCTGGCTGATTTCTCCGTCGCCTTCATGATCGTGGCGAGCATCTCCGCTTGCGCCATCATCTGGAACCGGCGTTTCGCTCCAGATGCAGGCGCTGAGATGAGCGGACACCAGCCGGTGCGGGAGGGAACTGCTTAATATCAGGAAGCGCAAAGCCGCGCCCGAACCGGCATATGCGCCGGTGATCCTGAGAGCCGGATTTATGGAGATGGTGCGGTCGAGAAGACTCGAACTTCCACGGCCTTTCGGCCACAACGACCTCAACGTTGCGCGTCTACCAGTTCCGCCACGACCGCACATCTGAAGGGAAACCGGCAGGACCGGCACCTGATAGGAGGCGGCCCTTAGCAAAGGCTTTGGACCCATGCAACAACCGATCTTCATGCGCGTTTTCTTTTCCGTGAAGGGAATGGCGGGGCGGGACAGATGATGGAGAGTGCCAGCATGTCGGCCCGTTTCTGGTTGTTCAGCATGGCGAGCGCAGGCGCGGCGCTCGCGGGCGGTCTTGGGCTGGGCTTCTATGCCGTCACGCCGCCGCGCGCTGCTGTTGCAGCCTATGATGACGGCATGGCCTTTTCGGAAGAGGGGCAGGGGATGCCGCTGGATTCCACCGCGCTCAACGGGCCGGTCGAGGTGCGGTGCACCGGCTGCGGGCCTACGTTGGCGCAGCGGCAGATGCAGGCGTCCTACGGCTCATGGAGTGGCTATGACGATCCGGTGGTGCAGGATTATGAGGCGAGAGGATCCGATGAGCCGGAGGACCTGATGGCGCAGGTGGATGACACGCCACCGTCTCCCGTCCATCAGCTTCCAGACCGCATAGAGCGCTTCGCCAAGGGTGAGGATGCCGCGCCTTCGCCCATGCGGATCGCACAGGGCGTTGCGGCGTCGGCGCCGGTTCAGGTCCAGCCTGTGGTGGCGATACCCTGATATCGCGGAGACGGGGCGGCCCCGCTGATCTTCGCGCCTGACGCGGAAAGATCAGCAAACAAGGCCGCCCTTATCCCTTATTCCGCGGCAGCCACCGTCTGCGCGTCGCTCAGGGGATGCGCCAGCCGGTTCACCATCTCCTTGGGGCAGACCTGCCAGAAATAGCGCCGCCAGCGGTCCCAGTCGTCAAGGATGGTGTTCGACCATTTGCTGTCGGTCGCCACCGCATGCTCGGCGATCAGGGCCTTGAGCTGCGCTTCCCAATAGGCGCTGTCGAGCCGTTGCCAGACGATGCTTTCCGGGTTCGCCCGCGCGCCGAAGCTGCCGTCTTCGTCCAGGATGAAGGCCATGCCGCCGGTCATGCCCGCGCCGAAATTCGCGCCCGTGCGGCCCAGGATCACCGCCGTGCCGCCGGTCATATATTCGCAGCCATTGGCTCCGCAGCCCTCGACCACCACCTGCGCGCCGGAGTTGCGGACGGCGAAACGCTCGCCCGCCTGGCCCGCCGCGAACAGCTTGCCCGCCGTCGCGCCATACAGCACGGTGTTGCCGATGATCGTGTTGTCCTTGCTCGACAGCGGCGAGGACACGGTCGTGCGCACGACGATCATGCCGCCCGACAGGCCCTTGCCCACATAGTCGTTGGCGTCGCCAAAGACTTCCAGCGTGATGCCCTTGCACAGGAACGCGCCCAGCGACTGGCCCGCGCTCCCCCGCAGGCGCACGGTCAGGTGGCCGTCCGCCAGCGTCGACATGCCGAACCGCTCGGTCACCGCCGCCGACAGCCGGGTGCCGACCGCGCGATGCGTGTTGCGGACCGTGTAGGTGAGTTGCATCTTCTCGCCACGCTCGAACACGGCCTTGGCGTCGCGCATCATCTGCGCATCCAGGCTGTCGGGCACCTCGTTGCGCCATTCGGTCAGGCTGAAACGCCGCTGCTCGTCGGGCGCATCCACCTTGGCGAGGATGGGGTTGAGGTCGAGGTCGTCCAGATGCTCGGCCCCGCGATTGACCTGCTTGAGCAGCTCCGTCCGCCCGATCACCTCGTCCAGGCTGCGATAGCCCAGCCGCGCCAATATCTCGCGCACTTCCTCGGCGATGAAGGTCATGAGGTTGATGACCTTCTCCGGCGTGCCGGTGAACTTCTGGCGCAGCTTTTCATCCTGCACGCACACGCCCACGGGGCAGGTGTTGCTATGGCACTGGCGCACCATGATGCAGCCCATGGCGACCAGCGACAGCGTGCCGATGCCGAACTCTTCCGCGCCCAGGATCGCCGCGATCACGATGTCGCGCCCGGTCTTGAGCCCGCCGTCCGTGCGCAGCTTCACCCGATGGCGCAGCCCGTTGAGCGTCAGCACCTGATTGGCTTCCGACAGGCCCATTTCCCACGGCGTGCCCGCATATTTGATCGACGTCTGCGGTGAAGCGCCGGTGCCGCCGACATGGCCCGCGACCAGGATGACGTCTGCATGCGCCTTCGCCACGCCCGCCGCGACCGTGCCGATGCCCGCCTGGCTCACCAGCTTGACGCACACCCGCGCGCGCGGGTTGATCTGCTTGCAGTCGTAGATGAGCTGCGCCAGATCCTCGATCGAATAGATGTCGTGGTGCGGCGGCGGCGAGATCAGCGTCACGCCGGGCGTCGAATGGCGCAGCTTGGCGATGAACTCGGTCACCTTGAAACCGGGCAACTGGCCGCCTTCGCCGGGCTTGGCGCCCTGTGCGACCTTGATCTCGATTTCCTCGGCGCTGCCCAGATATTCGGCATGGACGCCAAAGCGGCCCGACGCGATCTGCTTGATCACGCTGTTGGCATTGTCGCCATTCTCATAGGGCTTGAAGCGGTTCGCATCCTCGCCGCCCTCGCCGGAAACGGCCTTCGCGCCGATGCGGTTCATTGCGATCGCCAGCGTCTCATGCGCTTCGGGCGACAATGCCCCCAGCGACATGCCCGGCGTCACGAAGCGCTTGCGGATTTCCGTGGTCGCCTCGACCTCGTCGATCGGCACCGCTTCGCGCGCGAAGTTGAACTCCAGCAGGTCGCGCAGATAGACCGGCGGCAGGTCGCGCACTCCGCGCGAAAATTGCAGATAGGTGGAATAGCTGTCGGTCGCGACCGATGTCTGCAACAGGTGCATGAGCTGCGCCGAATAGGCGTGGGTCTCACCCCCGTTGCGCTGGCGGTAGAAGCCGCCGACCGGCAGGCGCACGGCCGCGCTGTCATAGGCCATGTCGTGGCGCAGCTTGGCGCTGTAGTGGAGCGACTGATAGCCCTCGCCCGAAATCTTCGCGGGCATGCCGGGGAACAGGTCGTTGACCAGCGCGCGCGACAGGCCGACCGCTTCGAAATTATAGCCGCCGCGATAGCTGCTGATGACCGCGATGCCCATCTTGGACATGATCTTGAGCAGGCCTTCGTTGATGGCGGTGCGGAACCGTTCGAAGCATTGGTCGAGCGTCAGGTCGCCGAACAGGCCGCGCCCATGGCGGTCCGCGATGCTCGCTTCGGCCAGATAGGCGTTCACTGTCGTCGCGCCCACGCCGATCAGCACGGCGAAATAATGGGTGTCGAGCGCTTCGGCGCAGCGCACGTTGATCGACGCGTAGCTGCGCAGCCCCTTGCGGACGAGGTGCGTGTGCACCGCCGCCGCCGCCAGCACGCCCGCGATGGCGATCCTGCCGGCATCGCTACGCTCGTCCGTCAGGAAGATTTCGGTGCGGCCTTCGCGCACCGCCTGCTCGGCTTCCTCGCGGATACGGGCGATCGCCGCGCGCAGCTGCTCCTGCCCGCCCTCGGCCGGGAAAGTGCAGTCGATTTCCGCCACCGCCGGGCCGAAATGCGCCTTCAACCGCGCCCATTCGGACGAAGTCAGCACCGGCGAATCCAGCACCAGCACATGGCTGTTCTGCGCATCCTGCTCCAATATGTTGTGCAGGTTGGAAAAGCGGGTGCGCAGGCTCATCACATGCCGTTCGCGCAGGCTGTCGATCGGCGGATTGGTGACCTGGCTGAAATTCTGGCGGAAGAAATGGCTGACCGTGCGCGGCTTGTCGGAAATGACCGCCAGCGGCGTGTCGTCGCCCATGGAGCCAACGGCTTCCTTCGCATCCTCGACCATGGGGGCCAGGATCAGCTCCATATCCTCCAGCGACATATTGGCCGCGACCTGACGGCGCGTCAGCTCCGCCTTGTCCCACTGCGGCAGGGCGCTTTGCGCCTGCGGCAGGTCATCCACGCGCATGAAGTCCTTGATCAGTTCCGCATAGGGCCGTTCGCCCGCGATCTGATCCTTGATCTCCTTGTCGTCGTAGATCACGCCTTCGGCCAGATCGACGGCGATCATCTGCCCCGGACCCATGCGGCCCTTGCGCACGATGGTCGCTTCGGGAACCACGACCATGCCGGTTTCCGAACCCACGATCAGCAGATTGTCGCCCGTCAGCGTATAGCGCAGCGGACGCAGCGCGTTGCGGTCCACGCCCGCCACGACCCAGCGGCCGTCCGTCATCGCCAGCGCGGCGGGGCCGTCCCACGGCTCCATCACAGAGGCGAGATATTCATACATATCCATGTGCGGCTGCGGCGTTTCGTTCGCCGCCTGCCAGGCTTCGGGCACCAGCATCAGCTTCGCGGTCGGCGCGTCGCGGCCTGAACGGCAGATCGCCTCGAACACGGCGTCGAGCGCGGCGGTATCCGACGCGCCGGCCGGGATCACGGGCTTGATGTCTTCGCTATGATCCCCGAAGGCCAGCGAAGCCATCTTGATCTCGTGGCTCTTCATCCAGTTCTTGTTGCCGCGGATCGTGTTGATCTCGCCATTATGCGCCAGCGTGCGGAAGGGCTGGGCCAGCCACCATTGCGGGAAAGTGTTGGTCGAATAGCGCTGGTGGAAGATCGCGACGCGGCTCTCGAACCGCTCGTCCTGAAGGTCGGGGTAAAAGACCGACAGCGATTCCGCGAGGAATAGGCCCTTGTAGATGATCGACCGGCAGGACAGGCTACAGACGTAGAAATCCTGGATCTGCGCGGCGATCACCTTCTTCTCGATCCGGCGGCGGATGAGGTAGAGGTCCTTCTCGAACTCGGCGATGTCGCGTTCCTCCGGCATCGGCCCGGCGATCATGATCTGCTCGATTTCGGGGCGCGTGCGCTGCGCCTTCTCGCCGATGACGGACACGTCGACGGGCACCTGGCGCCAGCCATAGATGGTGTAGCCAGCGTCGATGATCTCGCTCTCGACGATGGTGCGGCAGGTTTCCTGCGCCGAAAGATCGGTACGCGGCAGGAAGATCATGCCGACGGCCAGCCGGTTGGGAAGCGGCTTGTGCCCCGAATCCGCGATCGCGTCGTCAAAGAAGCGCACCGGCAGGTCGACATGGATGCCCGCGCCGTCGCCGGTCTTGCCATCGGCGTCCACCGCGCCACGGTGCCACACGGCCTTGAGCGCATCGATCGCGCTGGCGACCACGCGGCGGCTTGGGCGGCCGTCCGTCGCGGCGACCAGGCCGACGCCGCAAGCGTCACCCTCCATTTCGGGATGATACATGCCCTCGGCCGCGATGCGAGCGCGCTCCTCGGGGCTCGCCATATAGCGGGTCTGGTCGGTCATCACTTCGTCCCTTCGTCACTGGTGGCGGGCTGATCGGTCAGATCGCTCGCCTTGACACCCAACAGCTTCGCCAGCTTGCCGCGCTCATCAGGCGACAGGTCGGCGATCTTGCGCGGCGGCGGCAGGCTTTTCGCCGCCGCTTCCGCCCTGGCCGCCATATCGGGCATTTTTTGCATCATCTCAGGCATCAGCGCCTGCATCTCGCCCATGATCTCCGGGTCCATGAACATCATCATGGACTCGCGGGCATACAGGCCGCCGGTCGGCGTGTTGAAGAAAGCCGCCAGTTCGCTGAGCTGCCTGCCGTCGAACTTGCGCGCATAGGCGCGGGTCAGCGCGTCGCGCACCTTGGGTTCGAAACCGTCCATCATGTCGGCCATCGACGCCATCATCGCGTCCATGCCCAGCTTGGTGCGCTGGCGGAAATTGGGGTCGACGATGGCGCTGATCTGCTCCATCGACGTTTCGTCCAGGCTGGCCAGCCTGTCCTGCGGCACCCCGCCGATGCGCGCGAGCTGGGCGATCGGCATCTTCATGACGCCATCCATCATGCTGTCCATCATCTTGGACATGGTGCCGTCCATCATCCGGCGGTAAGTGCCCGCCGGAAAGATCTTGTCCACCACAGGCCGCGCCGCCGCGACCCGCGCCGGATCGGCCGCGGGCGCGCCCTGCGGCGCCTGCGCATGGGCCAGGGGCGCGGCCAGCAGCGCCAGGCCGGTCACGCATGCCCTGACGGCGCGTCTCACGCCGCCTGCCTTTCGCCCGCCGCCGCCTTGGCCTTCGCCTTCAGGTAGCGGTGCATATGCTCGGTCACGTCGCGGCCGTCGCGGATCGCCCACACGACCAGCGAAGCGCCGCGCACGATGTCGCCAGCGGCGAACACGCCGTCCATCGACGTCATCATCGTCTTGTGATCGACGCGCAACGTGCCCCAGCGGGTGACCGACAGGTCCTCCGCGCCGAACAGCTTGGGAAGGTCCTCCGGATCATAGCCCAGCGCCTTGATCACCATGTCGGCGTCCATCGAATATTCGCTGCCCGGATCGGCTTCCGGCGCGCGGCGGCCTGACGCGTCAGGCTGGCCCAGGCGCATCTTGGTCACCTTGACGCCGGTCACATGCTCCGTGCCTTCGAACGCGATCGGCGCGGACAGCCAGACGAACTCGACGCCTTCCTCCTCCGCATTCTGCACCTCGCGCTGCGATCCGGGCATATTTTCCCGGTCGCGGCGGTAGAGGCACTTCACCGACGTCGCCCCCTGGCGGATCGCGGTGCGGACGCAGTCCATCGCCGTGTCGCCGCCGCCGATGACGACGACCTTCTTGCCATTGGCGTGCAGCGTGCCGTCCTCATGCTCCGGCACGGCATCGCCGAACCCGGCCTTGTTCGACGCGGTGAGGAAGTCGAGCGCCTTGACCACGCCCGCCGCGCCCACGCCCGGCGCCTTGATGTCGCGCGGCTTGTAGACGCCGGTCGCGATCAGGATGGCGTCATGACGCCCCCGCAATTCCTCAAGGCTGGCATCGCGGCCGACCTCGAACCCTTCATGGAAGATGATGCCGCCGTCCTTCAGCCGCTGGACGCGGCGCATGACCACATCCTTCTCCAGCTTGAAGCCGGGGATTCCATAGGTCAGCAGCCCGCCAGCACGGTCATGCCGGTCATAGACATGCACCTCATAGCCCGCGACGCGCAGATATTCGGCGGTGGTCAGGCCCGCCGGACCCGCGCCGATGACGCCGACCGACTGGCCCAGCGGCTTGCCCGGAACCAGCGGCTCCACCCAGCCTTCCTTCCAGGCGGTGTCGGTGATGAACTTTTCGACCGACCCGATGGTGACGGCGCCGTGCCCCGAAAATTCGATAACGCAATTGCCCTCGCACAGGCGGTCCTGCGGGCAGATGCGGCCGCAGATTTCCGGCATGGTGCTGGTCAGGTTGGACAGCTCATAGGCTTCGCGCAGCCGTCCTTCGGCCGTCAGGCGCAGCCAGTCGGGGATATGATTGTGCAGCGGGCAATGAGTCGCGCAATAGGGGACGCCGCATTGCGAGCAGCGCGACGCCTGCTCCTCCGCCTTTTCCAGCAGGAAGCTGACGCTGATTTCCATGAAGTCGTCGGCGCGATCGCCGGCCGAACGCTTCTCGGGATAGGCTTGGCCGGTTCCCACGAATTTCAGCATCGGATTGTCAGCCATGATGAGTCCCTAAATGAATTCAGGGCGCACATAGCAGAAATACCCGCGGAGTCACGCGGATTCTGCTATTTAGGTCAGCATAGATGACCCAATTTCACATCATATTTGTTTCGGTTCGACGTTCAGCCGCTTTGTCTCACCGGAAAAAAGACCGGATCGGACCTATCTCATCGTCAGCCATAGCAGCGCCGCCGCTCCCGCCACGATCCGATACCAGGCGAAAGGCGCGAATCCGTGTCGCGACACCAGCCCCACGAACCAGCGGATCACCAGCAGCGCGACGATGAACGACACCAGGAAGCCCAAGCCGATGCTGCCCCAGCCGACCGTGGCGGAGGTGATCTGGTCCCCCTTCTTCAGCAGTTCCAGCGTGCTCGCCCCCAGCATGGTCGGAATGGCGAGGAAGAAGCTGAATTCGGCGGCAGTGCGCCGTTCGACGCCCAGCGCGAGCGCGCCCATGATCGTCGCGCCCGATCGGCTGACGCCGGGGATCATCGAAATGCACTGGATGAAGCCGATGCCCACGACCCGCGCCATGGGGATGTCGGCAATGCCGTGGAAGCGGTTTTCCTTCACCATCCGCTCGATCAGCAGGATGGCGACGCCGCCGATGATCAGCGCCCAGGCCACCACCTTGGGCGCGCCAAGCAGCGTTTCGATGAAATCATGCAGCGCCAGCCCGATCACGGCGGAAGGGAGGAAGGCGATCAACAGGTTGCGCAGGAACCGCCAGCTCGCAGGTTCCTTCCGCAGCAATCCCAGCGCCACGGCCCAGAATGTCCGCCAGTACAGCACCACGACCGCCAGGATCGCGCCTAGCTGGATGACGACGTTGAACATCGCCCATGTGGACGCGTCATAGCCCAGCAGCTCGCTCGCCAGGATCAGATGCCCGGTCGACGATACGGGCAGGAACTCGGTCAGCCCCTCGACGATGCCCAGCAGGATTACCGTCAGATAATGCAGGTCCATGGCCGTGTCTGATCCTCGATGATGATGGAAGGGAAAGCTGTCCCGGACGGGCGCCTGGAATGGGCGCTATTGTGCAGAAGCGAAGGACCGGCGCAATGCAGGTCACTGCACGGCCGGTCGCGTAAGCCCGTCGCCCCGCCGGGGAAGCGGGGCATGGGCGGCGTGGATCAGGCCTTCACCCGTCCGGCGAAGCGGCCATGCCGCCGGTAACGCACCAGCCAGTTCTGCGCGACCGCCTCCATCGGCGTCGGGGCAACGCCCAGTTCCGCAAGGCCCGGCGCGCCGGGGGACACCACATTGTCCTTTTGCAGCATCGCATATTGATCCTGGGTGATCGGCGCGCCCGGCAGGAAGCCCAGCTTCGCGATCATCGACGCGACCGGGGCGGGCACCGCGACCAGGCCGCGTTCCCGCCCGATCGCCTTGGCGATCCAGCCGTTCAATTCCATCATGCTCAGCTGCCGTGGTCCGCCAAGCTCATAGGTCTTGCCGCCATGCGCGCCCGGATCGCTGACCGCGTTGACGATCGCCTGCGCGACGTCGCCCACATAGACGGGCTGGAACTTCGTCGATGCGCCGATCACCGGCACCACCGGCAGGCGGCTGATCAGCTGCGCGAAGCGGTTGAGGAACTGGTCCTCCGGGCCGAACAGGATGGACGGGCGGATGATCGTCGCGCTTGGAAAGGCGGCGCGCACGGCCTCTTCCCCCGCCGCCTTGGAACGGCCATAGGCCGACGGGCTCTGCGGATCGGCGCCGATCGCCGACACATGGACCAGCGCCCTGACGCCCGCATCGGCCGCCGCCTTGGCGACATTCGCCGCGCCGTCATGGTGCGTGCCTTCGAAATCGCCGTTCAGCACGCCCACCAGGTTGATCACCATGTCGCTGCCCGCGACGGCGCGCGCCACGCTTTGCGGCTTGCGGATGTCCGCCGCGACATATTGCTTCTGGCCAAGGCCGCCCAGCGGCTGCACCCGCATCGCGCTCGCCAGTTCGCGCTGGGCGATGCGGACGCGCGCGCCACCTTCCATCAGCGCCTGCGCGACATGACGGCCCAGGAAACCGCCGCCGCCGAACACTGTAACCAGACTGTCCTTCATCACCTGTTCCATGGCTGTCCTGCTTGGGGAATGACGTTGCTTGTCCCCTTGCAACAGCCGCCGCCTGCTGACAACCGCTGCGGCGGCGCGCCTGTTCCTTT
This sequence comes from Sphingobium sp. DC-2, assembly GCF_000722555.1. Lineage (NCBI taxonomy): Bacteria > Pseudomonadati > Pseudomonadota > Alphaproteobacteria > Sphingomonadales > Sphingobiaceae > Sphingobium > Sphingobium sp. DC-2. Next base: position 16,582 of record NZ_JNAC01000028.1, read on the forward strand.
TTTAGCCGATCCAGCCCAGAAGACCGGCGATCATCCACAGGCCAAGCCCCAGGAACAGCAGGGCGGCCGCGACCTGGAGCGCGCGCATCGGCACTTTCTTCGCCAGCGCCTCGCCAAACAGCACGGCGGGCACATTGGCGATCATCATGCCCATCGTCGTCCCGGCCGTGACCGCCAGCAGACTGTCGAACCGCGCGCCCAGCGCGACGGTGGCGATCTGGGTCTTGTCGCCCATCTCCACCAGGAAGAAGGCGACCAGCGTGGTGACGAACACCCCGGCGCGCCCTGGAGCCTTCAACGGCTCGTCCTCGTCGAACGTGTCGGGGATCAAGGTCCAGCCCGCCATGGCGATGAAGCTCGCCGCGACGGCATAGCGGAACCACGGATGATCGAGGACGCCCGCGATCGAATGACCCACCAGCGCGGCGAGGAAATGGTTGGCAAGCGTCGCGGCCAATATGCCCATGATGATGGGCAGGGGACGGCGGAAGCGGGTCGCGAGCAGCATGGCCAGCAACTGCGTCTTGTCCCCCATCTCGGCGAGTGCGACCAGCGCCGCGGAGGTAGTGAATGCTTCCATGGAGCGAACATCCGGGCCGGGCGAAGGTGAAAGACGCAATGCCACCGCCTCTTCCCGCCCGGCCGGACGCGGAAAAGCCGATGCCATTGGTCTCGCCCGATGAAGAAAGCCCGTCAGGCTCTCCATCCCGTCCGCCATGGCCTCTCGGCCAAATATGTTGACGAACGGCCCGTTCCTTCATGGCGGAACGGCTGGCTACTCCCCAGATGACAGGAGCGCCCTATGCCAGATCGGCGCGCAAGGCAAGCCCTGGAGGGCGGCTCAGGGCTCGCCCCTGGACTCCTGCATCCGCCGTTCGGCGAACCATTGTTCCAGCATCTTGGCGGTGCAGCCGGTAAAGCCGTTGCTGCCGATCGCCGAACAGCTTCCGGGCAGCGTCTGCCGCTGCACCTGCTCCATCGTCGCGACCTGGCTGCCCCATCCCGGCCCGCCGGATGGCGCGGGCTTTTCGCGCAGCTTCTTGGGAATGCGGTAGCGCTCCGATTCCGGCTTGCGCGCGCAGACGATGATCTCGTCGCCCTCGCCCTTGGGGCAGGGGTCATCACCATAGACGATGAGGTTGAAGATCTTGCGCGGCGGTTCAGCCCCGGCCGGGGCGGCCATGGGCAACAGCAGGAGCGTGGCGAGGGCAGCGGCAAAGGGGAAACGCATCGGTGATCATCCTTCATCTCCCCTGCCAATCGGGCATGCCCCCATGCCAGCTTCGCCGCTGTGCGTCAGGGCGCGCTGGGCTGCGGCGCGGGCGTCTGGGTCTGGGCCGTGCCGGCGGCCCTGGCCTTTTCCTCGGCGACGGCGCGCGCCTCGATCTCGCGGCTGTCCGCGTCGATGGTGGAAAGGCGCCGCGCGCGCTCCGCCTCGACCAGGTCCTTCCAGCTCGCATTGTCCGCCTGCTGCCGTTCGGCCTTCGCAAGCCGCGCGAGCTGGTTAAAGCAGCCGGTGAAGCCGCCGGGGCCGGTGGCGGAACAGCTTTCCGTGCCGGTCCGGCCGACATATTCCATCGACTTCACCCGTTCCCCCCAGGCCTGGTTCGCAGGCGCGTTGGGATCGCCGCGCAGCGGTTCGGGAATGCGGTAGCGTTCCTCTTCGCCCTTGCGCGCGCACACGACGATGTCGCTGCCTTCGCTTTGCGGACACGGGTCATCGCCATAGACGATCACCAGATTGACGCGTTCGGAACCGGGGGCTGCCGCGCCCGCCGCCGGTGCCTGCGCTTCCGCCGGGCCAGCCTGCTGCGCGGAAGCGGGGAGGGCGGCGGCCGCCATCAGCATCGCGGCGATGATCGGTGTCGTCTTCATTTCTTCTCGTCTCCTCAGATCCGCTTAGACAGGGCGATGGCGGCGCGGCAAGCCAGGCGAATGACGCCCGACAGCAGCGGATAGGCGACGGCCTGCTCCGCTCCATGGGCGATGGCGGTGTCGCGATGCTCCAGTTCCTCGGCCTGAAAATCCGTGATGGTGGCGGCAAGTTCCGCGTCGTCGCCGCCCAGCGCCTCCAACTGCTCGCCATAATGGCGGTCGATTTCCGTTTCGACCGCAGCGGTGCAGGCCATGGCGGCATGCGGCCCGATGGCGGCGGTCACCGCCCCCAGCGCAAAGCCAGCGACATTCCAGACCGGCCGCAACAGCGTCGGCCGCACGCCGCGCTCCACGATCATCGCGTCGAAGATGCTGCGGTGCCGTTCCTCCTGCGCCAGCATGCCCGCGATCAGACGGGAATCGGGATGGCGGTCGCCCATGACGGCGAGCTGCCCGGCATAGATGCGGATCGCGCCGAACTCGCCAGCCTGATCGACCCGCAGCATGGACGCGCGCTCGCGCGCCGTCGCCTTGCGACCGGGGCGCGGAAAATCCTTGGGCGCGCTCATGCCTCTTTCCTTCCCTTGATCAGCAGGGCCAAGATGGCGAGCGCGCTTGCCCCCGACAAGAGGCCGTTATAGCCCGCCATCGATATCCCCAGCAGGCTCCAGGGGGCAACGTCGCAGCGGGTGATGGGCGCGGCCATGATCTGCTCCAATATGTCCCCCGCTCCCCCGCTCGCGGGCGTGGTGGAACATGACGTCAGCCCTTCCCACCAGCCATATTCGACCCCCGCATGGAACAGGCCGATCAGGCCGCTGATCCCGATCGCCAGACCCGCGAGGCCAGCGAACAGGGCGCTGACGCACGGCTTGCCGCGCACGCCATAGGCGATCAGCGCCAGTGCCATGGCGGCCATATGCGGGTAACGCTGCCACCAGCACATTTCGCAAGGATGAAGCCCGCCCAGATATTGAAAGGCGTATGCGCCCCCCAGCAGCAGCAGCGGCACGGCCAGGGCGATCGCGCGGGCGAGGGGCAGGCTTTTCATACCGCCCGCTTAAACGCCCGCACGCCTTTCGTCATGCTGAACTTGGACCGGCAGCGCAATTATATCGCGCCGCCGGGGGTGACGGATGCCCGCGCCCCTGTCACCGGGCCGCGGGCTTCTTCGCCGCCACCGGCTGGGGCTGGGGCTCGGCTTGGGCCACGACCGCGCCCGGCCGCGCCGCCAGCCGGTTGATGGTCTTCAGCGCATAGTCGAGCTGGAAGTCCTCGATGCCCTTCTTCTTCAACTCCTCGGCTGTGGCGGCGAAGCGGGGATCGTCCTTCACATCCTCTTCCAGCGCGGCATTGTCCGTCTTGATCTCGTTGATCAGGTGGCGGCGCAGGTCGCTTTCGCGGAATTTGGGACGGTTCTTGTAATCCGGGTCGCTCAACTGCGGCACGCGGATGTCCGGCTCGATCCCGCCTTCCTGCACCGACCGTCCCGCCGGGGTGTAATAGCGCGCGGTCGTCAGCTTGAGCGCCGTGGTGTTGGTCAGCGGCAGCATGGTCTGGACGCTGCCCTTGCCGAAGGTGCGCTCGCCCATCACCAGCGCGCGATGCTGGTCTTGCAACGCGCCCGCGACGATCTCGGACGCCGAAGCCGATCCCGCATCGACCAGCACGATCACCGGCAGGCCCTTCGCATCGTCGCCGGGCTTGGCGTAATAGCGTTCGACATCGCCCTTGTTGCGCCCGCGCTGCGACACGATCTCGCCCCGCTCCAGAAAGCTGTCGCTGACCGCCACCGCTTCGTCCAGCAGGCCGCCGGGGTTGGACCGTAGGTCGAGGATGTAGCCGGTTGGCTTGCCGCCCACCGCCTTGTCGATGCTGCGGATCGCCTGGCGCACGTCCGCGCCGGTATTGGCGGAAAAGCTGACGATGTTGATCACGCCGACATTGTTCTTCACTTCCCATTTGACGGGCTTCAACTGAATGATCTCGCGCGTCAGGGTGAGTTCGATCGGCTTGTCGCGGCCCGGCCGCACGATCGTCAGCTTGATCGCGGTGCCCGGCGCGCCGCGCATCTTGTCCACCGCCTCGTCCAGCGTGCCGCCATAGATGAGCTGCCCGTCGAGATGGGTGATATAGTCGCCCGCCTTGATGCCCGCGCGCCAGGCCGGGGTATCCTGCGTCGGCGCGATCACCTTGACCGCGCCATCCTCCTGAGTGACCGACAGACCCAGGCCGCCATAGCTGCCCTCCGTCTGGGTGCGCAGATTCTGGAAATCGCGCGCGTCCAGGAAGCTGCTGTGCGGGTCCAGGCCGGCCAGCATGCCGTCGATCGCGCCCTTGATCAGCTTCTCGTCGTCGACCTTTTCTACATAGTCGCTGCGTACTTTCTGGAACACGTCCATGAACTCGTCGAGCGCCTTGTAGCTGCTCGCTTCCCCGTCGGCGAGCGCCGCGGTGGTGGCGGGGATGAGCGCAAGCGCGCCAAGGGCGATCGCGCCCCGGAAGAAATTGGAAGTCATTGCTGTCCTGAGTCCTGGCATCAAGCGGTCAATATAGGCGCGTTTATGAATAGAGGCAAAAGCGATAGAGTTCACTCACTACATAAGGTGCCGGGCGGCGTCCCGCGGGCGCCTAGCCGCTGACCAGCGGCACGATGTCGACCGGCTGTCCGTGGCGCCGCAATTCCACGGTGATGCTGGGCCGCCCCGGTCCGGCATTGCCCAGCGGATCGCCCTGCCGCACCACGTCGCCGACTTCCGCGGTCAGCCGCAACAGGCCCGTGATCAGCGTCGTCCATCCGCCGCCATGGTCGATGATCACGATCTGCCCATAGCCGCGATAGGGGCCCGCAAAAGCCACGCGCCCGCCGGTGGGCGCGACCGCGAGCGCGCCTGCCTGCGTGACGATAGTGAGCCCGCGCGACCGCACCCCGCTTTCGGACATCTCCCCCAATCCGGTCACCAGCTGCCCCACCACCGGCAAGCGATAGGGTGGCGGCCCGCCCTGCGTCCGTTCGCGCACCGCGTTGGAAGCAGGCGCAAGGTGCGGCTGGGCGGGGCGCAGCATCGGACCGGGCAGTTGCGCCAGCCGCTCCCGCAGGTCGCCCGCCGTCTCGATCCGGTCCATCAGGTCGGCAATGTCGCGCGCCCGCTCCCCCAGCGCCAGCGCGCGTTCGCTCTCCAGCCCCGCACTGGATTGATAGTCCCGTTCGGCCATCCGCTTGCGGGTTTCCAGCGTGCGCAACGCCGCCTGCCGTTCGCGAAGGTCAGCGCGGCTCTGCGCCAGCGCGCCCGCCGCCTGCTCGGCCGTTTCCCTCAGCGCCCGGCTGCGTTCCAGTTCGGCGCGCAGCCCGGCCGTCCGTTCGCGGATGACGGGCAGCACCTGGCTCAGCACGGCACGCATATGCACGGCGTCGCTGATCGATCCGGGCTGGACCAGCGCAAGCGCCAAGGGCCGGCGCACGATCATCTGCAATGCGGCGGTCAGGCGCACGACCGGCTGCTGCTTGGCGGCCAGCCGCTCCGCCTGCGCGCGCTGCAACCTGGCGATGATGGCGATGCGCGCCTGGGCTGCCTGAATGTCCGCCTCCGCCTGCTGGATGCGCGCGGCCATGGCGGCGGCGGAACGGCGGGGCCGGTATTGCAGCCTTGCCGTCCTTAGCGCTTCCTGCTCCTGTTGCAGGCTGGTGCGACCGGTGCCTTGCAGGATGATGCCTGATCCGGGAGCGGCGGTCAGGCGCGCTGTCCCCGCCATGGCGGCCGCGGCCAGTAACGCTGCGATGATCGCCGACCGTTTCAACCTGTCCCCCGACCGCGGTGTCTTCCGCAAACCCGCAACAGGTCTAGGCGCAAAGCCGGGCTCCTGTCGAGCATATGGGCGCGCGCCCCGGTTCACCCTTCCCGGTGATAGGGATGGCCCGACAGGATGGAGCAGGCGCGCCAGAGTTGTTCGGCGAGCATCGCACGCGCCATCATATGCGGCCATGTCATCGCGCCAAAGGCGATCAGCAGGTCCGCGCCGGACCGATCCGCATCGTCAAAGCCATCCGCCGCCCCGATCAGGAAGCGGCATTCGCGGGTCCCCGCATCGCGCCATCCCTCGATGCGGCGGGCGAAATCCATGGAACTGAGCTGCCGGCCCTTTTCATCCAGCATCACCATGACCGTTCCCGGCTGAGCGGGCGGCACCTTGCCGCCTCTGTCGGGCAGTTCAGTGATCCTGTGCGGCATCGTCAGCCGCTTCACATAGCGTTCGACCAGTTCCGCCTCGGCCGAACGCCCGATCTTTCCGCGCGCGATGATGTGGAGCAGCATGTCCTGCCCCTAGCCGTGATCGCGCGCCTTGTCGAAGGCTTAGGCGGTGCCAGCCACCGGCGCGTCGACGAAGCCCCACATCCGTTCCAGATTGTAGAAGCTGCGCACTTCCGGGCGGAACAGGTGGACGATGACGTCGCCTGCGTCGATCAGCACCCAGTCCGCGACCGGCAGGCCTTCCACCCGCGCGGAGCGGCCAGTGGCCTGCTTGATCCGTTCGGCAAGCTTCTGCGCCATGGACGCTACCTGCCGCGAGGAACGGCCGCTGGCGATCACCATATGATCGGCGATGCTGCTCTTGCCCTCCAGGGGAATGGAGATGGTTTCCTGCGCCTGGTCATCATCGAGCGATTTAAGCACCAGGGCGTGCAGGGCTGCAACGCTGTCGGCGTCCTGCGCCGTATCGTTGGCGGGTTGGGTTCTGGTCAAAGAGGCTCCATTCTAGACAATCATCCGGCGCGTGAGCGGGTCGCGCACACGTGCATGTTCATATTCGCGATGCCAGAGAGGGTCGGCCTGCCGCAGCAGGGTCGCCGATCTTGGATCAGGGCGAAAGCGCAAAAGCACAAGCGCCGGCGGTCTCCACTCCGTCCAGTCTGCACTCTGGCGCGCGGGCCGGACGGAACGCCGCAGCCATGCCATGGCCACAGAGCCATAGGCGTCCTTATCATAAGAAGGCCGGGCGATAACTGCAATGGGCATTCGCCGCGCAATGCCGCGCCAATCCCTCCATTGGGCGAACTGAGTCAGATTGTCCGATCCCATCAGCCAGATGAAGCGGTGACGCGGGTAGCGCGCTTGCAACCGCCGCAGCGTATCGGCCGTGTAGCGCGTGCGAAGTTGCCTTTCGATGGCTGTCGGACGGATGATGGACCCACGCGCCACGGCCTTGGCGTGCTGCAACCGGGCGGGCAAGGGCGCCATTCCAGCGCGCGGCTTCAACGGATTGCCAGGCGACACCAGCCACCAGACTTCGTCCAGGCGAAGCGCCTCGGCGGCAAAGAGAGAAATGGCGCGATGGCCGCCATGCGCAGGATTGAAGGAGCCGCCAAGAAGGCCGATGCGAGCCATGGGACGGGCCATGCCAGTTGCAGCAGCCCCGCGCAATCTGGTCACGCCCTCAAGCGATGCTCACAATCAATTAGATCGCTCGCTATTTTGTACTGAGCCGCTGCTGTCACTCTGCGGCGCTAGGCAGCGCTTCCAGGGGACGAAGCGCTTCGGGTGAAGCAGGCTCCCGCACAAGTGCTTCAACGGGCTCCAGTTGCTCCAGTTCCTTGCCGCCTGTTTCGATATTGAGATCGCGCAGCTTCCGCCCGGTGACGAGCACCCTTCCTTCGAAGCTGCCGACGAAGGCGTTATAATCGCCCACCGCTCCGTTGAGCCGGTTGCCAAGCTTCCGCAAGGATGCCGCCGCGCCCGCGAGCCGTTCGTATAGCTCTTTGCCAAGCATGCCGATTCGCTTGGCCTCGTCCGCCATCTTCTCCTGACGCCAGACCGCCGCCACCGTCCGCGCGATGGCTATCAGGTTGGTGGGCGTCGCCAGCAGCACCCGCTTGGCGAAGGCATGGTCCCAGAGCTGCGGATCATGCTCCAGCGCGGCGGACAGGAAATGCTCGCCGGGAACGAACATGATCACATAATCAGGCGCTTCCTCAAACTGCTCAGCATAGCTTTTCCGGCCCAGCGTTTCGACATGAGCGCGCATCGCAGTGGCATGGGCGGTGAGCAGGCGTTTGCGCTCCTCCTCCCCATCGGCCCCATAGGCATCCTGATAGGCGTTGAGCGACACCTTGGCGTCAATTACCAGAGCCCGCCCGCCCGGCACCCGCAGGATAGCGTCCGGGCGCAACCGGCCTTCTTCCCCCTCGACACTTACCTCGGTACGAAAATCGACATGCTCCGACAGGCCGCATGTTTCCAGCACATTGCGCAACTGCTGTTCGCCCCAGCGCCCCCGCGCCTTGGGCGCATGACGCAGCGAATCGACCAGCCGCTGCGCCTCCGCACGAACTGCTTCCTGCCCCGTGCGCATCGATTCGATCTCACCGCGCAAGATGCCATAGGCTTCGGTGCGCTGCTGTTCGATCTGGGTGATCTTCTGGTCGTAGCGTTGGATGGTCTCATTGACCGGGTGCAGCAATTGCTTGAGCTGCGCCTCGCTTTTTTCATGTGCCTGCGCCAGCCGCTGATCAGCGCGCTCCAGGAAATGGCTCTGAGCTTGATGCAGCAGCTTGCCGCCGATTTCGCTGAACTGGGCTGAAAGCTGTTCCTTGGCATCCTTGAGCGCGGTGATTTGCGCCTCGAACGCTTCGGCCCGCGCCTGGGCGTCCGAGCGGAGCGCCGCAAGTTCCCTGGCCGCCGCTTCCCTTGCAGCGCGTTCATCCTCCAGCCGCCGCGCAAGCTCTCCCGCCTGCGCGGCGCGATCCTGCGCCACCACAAGCTCCTGCAACGCGCCATTCCGCTGCGCTGTCGCGCTTTCCAGCTTGGTGGTAAGCTCCGCTTTTTCAGCCAAAGCCGGGGCATCAGCCTTGCCCCGCAACAGCCATCCGATACCCAGTCCCGCCAACAGGGCCACCGCAGTCAAAAGGATGATCAGACTGTCCATGTAAACCCCTCAACGGAACGAAAGGTGAATCTAGACGCCTAAAGTCGGCACGGCAAGCCTTCTCTGCCGCTCAACCAAGCGATGCCCTGAAGCGGGCAAGACGCGTTACAGCCTCGTCGATCACCGCATCGCTCTTGGCGAAACAGAGCCGTGCCAGATGGGTGATGGGATCACGGGGGTAAAAGGCCGAGACAGGAATAGCGGCCACTCCAGCCTCGCCGATGATTCTTTCGCAAAATGCCTGATCGGAGAGAGAGATGCCGGACGCGGCAAGATCTATGGTGGAAAACCAGGTTCCAGTTCCGGGATCGACAACATAGCCCGCCGCGCGGAGGCCGCTTGCCAGCCGGTCGCGCGATCGCTGATAATCCGCGCGCACGGCGCTGAACCACGCGTGCGGCTTGCCGAGCCCTTCCGCCACCGCCCATTGCAGATTGGGCGGCGTGGTGAAGGTTAGAAATTGATGTGCGCGTCCGAGCAGCGTCGCAACCGGCGCAGCGGCGCACATCCATCCTACCTTCCAGCCGGTGAGGGAGAAGATTTTGCCTGCCGACCCGATCTTTACAGTACGGCCGCGCATGCCAGGCAGGCCCATGAGCGGGGTATGTGCCAGTCCTTCGAAGGTGACATGCTCCCAAACCTCGTCGCAAATGGCGATCAGGTCGCGCTCAACGCAAAAGCGCGCGATCAGGCCGAGTTGCTCCCCGTCCATAACGGCGGCGCTGGGATTGAGGGGATTGTTGAGCAGCAGCAGGCGGGTGCGCGAACTTGCGGCGGCCTCCAGCGCCTCCTGCGTGATCCGCCAGCCGGGTGGCGCAAGCCGGATTACGCGCGCCACGCCCCCCGCGCGCTCGACCAGCGGCAGATAGGCGTCGTAGAGCGGCGCGAACAGGATGACCTCGTCGCCCGGCTGGATCAACGCCAGCAGGGTGGCAGCGATGGCTTCGGTAGCACCGGACGTGACGATCACTTCTTCGGCGGAAAGGTCCAGTTGCTGATGCCGCGCATAATGATCCGCCACCGCCGCGCGCAGTTCGGGCAAGCCTCCGCTCGGAGGATATTGGCTCGACCGCGTTAGCAGGGCGTCTGCGGCTGCCTGCAAGATATCGGCTGGTCCCGGAGCGTCGGGAAAACCCTGTCCCAGATTGATCGCGCCTGCCTGCCGCGCCCGCGCGGACATCTTTTCGAAGATGGTGGCGGGCATGTCCCGGTAAACGGGATGGCCAAGTGGAGCGATGGTCATGAGGCTAGAGGTAATGGCTCTCACGCCCGGAGTATAGCGTCCGCCGATTTGACCCATGTTCCTGCATTCTCAGGAACGCGTCACCGCTGCGTGCTGCGAGCGGAATAACTTCTCCCGCTTACCGGTTCACTCCCACTCGATCGTGCCCGGCGGCTTCGATGTATAGTCGTAGACCACCCGGTTGATTCCCTTCACTTCGTTGATGATGCGGGTTGCGACGCGGCTCAGGAAGGCGGCGTCGAAGGGATAGATGTCGGCCGTCATGCCGTCGGTCGAGGTGACGGCGCGCAGGGCGCAGACGCTATCATAGGTGCGATGGTCGCCCATCACGCCGACGGTCCGCACCGGCAGCAGCACAGCGAAGGCCTGCCAGATCGCATCATACAGCCCGGCGTTGCGGATTTCCTCCAGATAGATGAGGTCCGCCTTGCGCAATATGTCGCAGCGTTCCTTGCTCACTTCTCCGGGAATGCGAATCGCGAGGCCGGGCCCGGGGAAGGGGTGACGGCCGACGAAGACGTCCGGTAGCCCCAGTTCGCGGCCAAGCTCGCGCACTTCGTCCTTGAACAGTTCGCGCAGAGGTTCGACCAGCTTCATGTTCATGCGCTCGGGAAGGCCGCCGACATTATGGTGGCTCTTGATCGTGACTGAAGGCCCGCCAGTGAAGCTGACACTTTCGATCACGTCGGGGTAGAGGGTGCCTTGCGCCAGGAACGCCGCACCGCCGATCTTCTTCGCTTCATCCTCGAACACGTCAATGAAGGTCTTGCCAATGAACTTGCGCTTGGCTTCGGGATCGGTGACGCCTTCCAGCCCCTTCATGAACAGCGTTTCGGCGTTCACATGGACCAGCGGGATATTGTAGCTGCCCCGGAACAGCGAAACCACCTGCTCCGCCTCGCCCGCGCGCATCAGCCCATGATCGACGAACACGCAGGTCAGCTGATCGCCGATAGCCTCATGGATCAGCACGGCGGCCACCGCGCTGTCGACGCCGCCGGACAAGCCGCATATCACCTTGCCATCGCCCACCTGCTCGCGAATTTCGGCGATCTTGGTCGCGCGGAATTCGGCCATGGTCCAGTCGCCCTTGAGGCCGCAGACATGGCGGGCGAAATTGGCGATCAGCTTGGCGCCATCGGGCGTATGCACCACTTCGGGGTGGAATTGCGTGGCGTAGAAGCGCTTTTCCTCATTGGCGGTCATGGCGAAGGGCGCGCCTTCGCTCACCGCCACCACTTCGAAACCGGGCGCAAGGCTCGTCACCTTGTCGCCATGGCTCATCCATACCTGATGCCGCTCGCCTACGGACCACAGGCCGTCGAACAGGGCGCAGCGCTTCTTCACTTCGATGAAGGCGCGTCCGAACTCGCCGCTTTCGCCGCCTTCCACTTGGCCGCCCATCTGCTGCATCATCGTCTGCTGGCCATAGCAGATGCCAAGGATCGGGATGCCCGCGTCAAAGAAGGCCTGCGGCGCGCGGGGGCTGTCTTCCCACATAACCGACGATGGCCCGCCCGACAGGATGATGCCCTTGGGCTTCATGCGGTCAAAAGCTTCGGCTGCGCTGTTGAAGGGCGCGATTTCGGAATAGACCCCCGCCTCCCGCACGCGCCGCGCGATCAGTTGGGTCACCTGGCTGCCGAAATCCACGATGAGGATGGAATCCTGAAGGGGCAGCGTCATCGAATCGCCTTTACGAGCCGGAGAGAATGGGATGTGGCGCGGTTAGTGCGTGGCGCCGTCCTTGTCCAGCGAAGGCACGTTGCCGCTCCGTCCGGCGACCCATCCCAGCAGAGCCGCACTTGCCAGCACGATCGCGGCGATCAGGAAGGCGCTGCCGATATGGGACAGCGCCGGGTTTGGGCCCACGGACATGGAATAGATCGCGCCGAAGAAGATTGGGGATATGACCCCCGCTATCGATGCGACGCTGTTGTTGGCGCCCTGCAACTGGCCCTGTTCGGATTCGGATACGCGTACCGTCATCAGCGACTGGATCGCCGGCATGGCGAGACCCCACAGCGCGTTGGGGAACATGGCCGCGACGAACATCCAGCCATTGGGAGCAAGGCCCATGGCGGCGATGCCGATCGCGCCGAAGCTGAGGCCGGTCACCATGGTCCGGCGATCGCCCAGCCGCTTGACGACGGGACCGACCAGAAGGCCCTGGACGCCCATGTCCATGACGCCGACCAGCGCGAGCAGCGTCCCGACCTGCCACGCGCCCCAGCCGTAACGGTCCCCCGCGTAGAGCACGAAGACGGCCGAGAACAGGTGGTGCGCGAAATAGAGGAGGAAATTCACCATCGCCAGGCTGGACAGTTCGGGGTGCGATCGCAGCAGCTTCAACGCGCCGAACGGATTGGCACGGTGCCAGGAAAAGGTCATGCGCTTGGCCGGAGCAAGCGATTCCGGCAGCACGACGAGGCCGTAGAGAAATGCCAGAGCCGACAGGCCTGCTGCGGCCCAGAAGGGCGCGCGCAAGGAGACTTCTCCGAGCACGCCGCCCAGCAACGGCCCGGCGACGAAGCCAGCGCTGAATGCCGCGCCGATAAGGCCATAGCCCCGCGCCCGTTTTTCAGGAGGGGTAATGTCAGCCATATAGGCGAAGGTCGAGGTGAAGCTGGAAGAGGTGATGCCGCCCAAAATCCGGCCCACCGCAAGCCACCAGAGATTGGGGGCGAGCGCCATCAGTATGAAATCCAGGGCGAGTCCCGCCACGGAGATCAGGATCACCGGCCGCCTGCCGAAGCGGTCCGAAAGCGAACCGATGATGGGCGAGCAGAGAAATTGCATGACCGCCCACAGCGCCACGAACAGGCCGTTCCACAATCCCGCGGCGCTGGTGGAGCCCGCAAGCTCTCCGATCAGCTGCGGCAGGACGGGAACGACGATGCCCATCGACATGACGTCGAGCAGCGCCGTCACCAGGATGAAGATGATCGCGGCTGGACGGGCAGGGGAGGAAGAATTGGGGGGCATGCGGTAAACGGCTCCTGATCAGCCAGCCGCCTAGGCATTTTGCAGGCGGGAGGGAATAGGAGACTGCGGGTCGCGGAACGAAATCGCTGTTGCTGGTGCGCGGGAACCGTAGGGAAGGGCGGGGTATACGCCGCTTAGCGTGCGGCGCGTTCCCGCTGGAAGTAAACATCCTCGATCCGGCCATTGGCGACCGTGCAGGTGAAATGGCGCAGGCGGCCATCCTGCGCGCGCCAGTGGCTGCGGCTTTCGACATCGCCGTCGATGCGGAAGCCGTTGCGGTTTTCGCGCGGGGCTTCCATCTGGCGCACCTCGGCATAGTCGCCGTTGCGTTCCGCCTCCTCGCGGGCGGCGCGGGCGCAGCCGTCGGTCATGGCCTCGACTTCCTCGTCATCGATGTTCAGGGCGGCGCTGGCGTCGCGGCCGTCGCGGCGAGCTGATCCGGCCCGCTCCTCATCGGCGGCGGCGACATCGGAAAAATCATCCTCGGCCCCGGGGAGAGACCTGGTCTTCGTTCGCGCGGTTGTCGTAATCCGAACCGGTGCTGTCCTGATCATCGGCAGGATCGGAGTAATCGTAACGAGGCTGGTTCTGCGCGACCGCCGTGCCGCTTGCCAGCAGCGTCATTCCCAGAACCGATACCGCTATCCACACCGGCTTACCCATCATTCCGCCTCCTTGCGACCGCCGTGCATCGCTAAGCCCGTCAGGCTGTCGGCGGGCTGAACGGGGGGGAGGAAGTAGAGAGTGAAATAGGTCATTTTGAGCGATCTCTCCCGTGCTCATATTTCGCTACCGTAACGACCTGCCGCGCCAATGAAAAACAGGCTGCGGTTCCATCGAACCGCAGCCTGTTCCCGTTTTCCATTCCGCCCGCGCTGGCGAGCGGCTTTTATCGATCAGGCAGCTTCCAGCTCGTCCTCATCGGCGCCCTGGACCGGACCGGAATCCTTGCCCTTGGCATCGACGTCGCGGTCGACCAGCTCGATGATCGCGATCGGGGCAGCGTCCGACGCGCGGATGCCGGCCTTGATCACGCGGGTGTAGCCGCCGTTGCGGTCCGCATAGCGCTCCGCCAGCACGTCGAACAGCTTGGTCAGCTGAACATCGTCCTGCAAGCGGGACTGCGCGAGACGGCGGTTCGACAGGCCGCCCTTCTTGGCGAGGGTGATCAGCTTTTCGACGTAGGGACGCAGTTCCTTCGCCTTGGGCGTGGTCGTCATGATCTGCTCATGCTTGATGAGCGAGGCGGCGAGATTGCGGAGCAGCGAATTGCGATGCCCGGCGCTGCGTTGCAGCTTGCGATGACCAACCTTGTGACGCATGTCTTCTTCCTTCGTTCGTTAAGGGCCCGTGTGAGGTAGCCCAGACCAGGCGGTGATAAGGGCCACCGCCCAACAGCCCATCCCGCAACCGCCGTTCGTTTCGAGCGAAGTCGAGAAACGCTTCCCGACACGCTGGAAGCGAACGGCCGCCGCTTGCTTAGCCCAGCAGCTCCTGTTCGAGCTTCTTGGCCATTTCCTCGATATTTTCCGGCGGCCAGCCGGGGATGTCCATGCCAAGGCGCAGGCCCATGGACGACAGCACTTCCTTGATTTCGTTCAGCGACTTGCGGCCGAAATTCGGGGTGCGCAGCATCTCGGCTTCGGTCTTCTGGACCAGATCGCCGATATAGATGATGTTGTCGTTCTTGAGGCAGTTGGCGCTGCGGACCGACAGTTCCAGCTCGTCCACCTTCTTGAGCAGGTAGCGGTTGATCTGGTTGGTGTCGCTTTCCGCCTCGGCCGCGGACGAAGCAGCGGCGCCAGCGGCCGGAACGGCGGCGGGCAGCGCGTCTTCGAAGTGGACGAACAGCTGGAGCTGGTCCTGGAGGATGCGGGCGGCATAGGCCACCGCGTCTTCCGGCGTGACGGTGCCGTCGGTCTCGACGGTCAGCGACAGCTTGTCATAGTCCAGTTCCTGGCCGACGCGGGTATTGTCCACCTTGTAGGCGACCTGGCGCACCGGCGAGTAGAGCGCATCGACCGGGATCAGGCCGATGGGCGCATCGGCCGGACGGTTGGCGACGGCGGGGACATAGCCCTTGCCGACGTCGGCGGTCAGTTCCATGTTCAGCGTCGCGCCCTGGTCCAGGTGACAGATCACCAGATCGGGGTTCATCACTTCGATGTCGCCCACGACGCTGATGTCGCCAGCCTTCACCTCGGCCGGGCCGGTGGCGGAGAGCTGGAGCCGCTTGGGGCCATCGCCTTCCATCTTGAGCGCGACCTGCTTGATGTTGAGGACGATGTCCGTCACATCTTCACGCACGCCCGCCAGCGACGAGAATTCGTGGAGCACGTTCTCGATCTTGATCGAGGTGACCGCCGCGCCCTGGAGCGAGGAGAGAAGAACCCGGCGCAGCGCATTGCCGAGCGTCAGGCCAAAGCCGCGCTCCAGCGGTTCGGCAACGAAGGTCGCCTTGCGCCTGCCGTCGCCCGCCGCCTTGATTTCAAGGCTGTTGGGCTTCTTCAATTCCTGCCAGTTCTTCATGTTGACAGTCATGTATTTCCCCTGGGGATGAGGCCGAAACGCTTAAATCCTGGACCCAGACAGGACGTTCCGGCCGATGCAGATGGGTGACCGGGCGACGCGTCCGCCGCCCGACAGCAAGCCTCGCCGGATTAGACGCGGCGGCGCTTGGAAGGACGCACGCCATTGTGCGGGATCGGCGTCACGTCGCGGATCGAGGTGATGTGGAAGCCGACCGCCTGCAACGCGCGCAGCGCCGATTCACGGCCTGACCCCGGACCCTTCACTTCGACTTCCAGGGTGCGCACACCATGTTCGGCGGCCTTGCGGCCAGCGTCTTCGGCGCAGACCTGCGCGGCGTAGGGGGTCGACTTGCGGCTGCCCTTGAAGCCCATCATGCCGGCCGAGGACCAGCTGATCGCATTGCCCTGGGCGTCGGTGATGGTGACCATGGTGTTGTTGAAGCTGGCGTTCACATGCGCGACGCCGGCTGAAATGTTCTTGCGCTCGCGCCGCTTGATGCGCTGGGGTTCGCGTGCCATTTTGCTCTATCCTACTGAAATCTTGAGTGACCGAGGCTGCGCCCAAGGAGTGCTGCCTCCGGCGGAGTAATTCGTCCCCCGGACGAATTACTTCTTCTTGCCAGCGATCGGCTTCGCCTTGCCCTTGCGGGTGCGCGCGTTGGTGTGCGTGCGCTGGCCGCGAACCGGCAGGCCCTTGCGGTGACGCAGGCCGCGATAGCAGGCCAGGTCCATCAGCCGCTTGATGTTCATCGCGGTTTCGCGGCGCAGGTCGCCTTCGACGGTCAGGTCGGAGTCGATCGTCTCGCGGATCTGGAGGACTTCGGCGTCCGACAGGTCCTGAACGCGGCGGCTGTGGTCGATGCCCAGCTTGTCGGCAATGTCGACGGCGGTCTTGCGGCCGATGCCGTGGATGTAGGTGAGCGCGATGATCACGCGCTTGTTGGTCGGGATGTTGACACCCGCAATACGTGCCATGGTATTCTGTACTCCTGCTCCACAGGGCGGTTGGCGCCGCCCCATCTCAAAGCGTCCGGGCCGAGACCCCTATAGAGACTTCGGCCGATTCGATAGACCCCGAGACGCAAAAAAGACGGCCAGTGCCATGCACTGCCGCTCACCAGCGTGTCCGGGATGCGCAGCGCCCTAGCGATTCCGCGCTGGACTGTCAATCCGGTCGGCGGAAGGGACCGCGCTCATCCAAGCCCCCGCGCACTGCCGCCGCGCCTTTTCGGGTTGAAGCGGGAGGGGGCAGTCGGGCATGGAGGGGCAATGCGCTTTCCACTGCTCTCCGCCGTCCCCGCCTGTCTGGCGTTCCTGCTCGCGTCCTGCGTGGGAGCTCCCCGGCAGCCGCCCCCGCCGCAGCCGGAGCGCGCTCCGGCGCCGGCGCCCGCTCCGTCCGCCCCGCCGCCAGCGCCGGTGGAATGGCAATATCGCGCCACCACGCCGGGGAACTGGAGCTATCGCACGGACCCGGCGGGATCGGCCGCGACCTTCTCAGCCGCGTCCGCCGCGCCGCTGGCGGTCCTGCGCTGCGACAGGGCGGGGCGGCGGATCAGCCTGACGCGTGCCGGAGGCGGTCAGGGCGCGATGATCATACGCACCAGCTATGGCGCGGTGAGCTGGCCTGCAAGCGCTTCGCCAGCGGGCATGGTCGCGACGCGGGCTGCTGCCGACGCGACGCTGGATCAGATCGCCTACAGCCGGGGCCGCTTCGCGCTGGAGGTGGCGGGGGGCGACATGCTGATCCTCCCGGTGTGGGCGGAGGTCAGCCGCGTGATAGAGGATTGCCGGGGCTGAACGGCGGACGCCAGACCGTACATCTGGTGCCCGTTCGAGCCGCGAAACGCCATATCAAGCGTTTTGGCGGACGCGAAAGTATGATTCGAAAAAAGAATTTTACAAGTCTTGATCGTGCATCCCGTCTGATTCACAGTCCGGTTCGTGGCCAGGTGAAAGGTCGTTTTGAGCCGGGTCGCGCGGGCTTAAACAAGCGAAAGGAGGTGATCCGATGTCTCATGGTTCAGCAGTGAGGTCGGTCAAGTCCCTTCGGGAAACGCGCCGCTGAGCGACGCCATCTGCGTCGATTTCCGATGGAGCTGTCATTCGGGTCGCACCGGCCGTCCGCCGGACACCGCCGCTCAATCGAAAATAGCGCGACAAACGTTTCCCTGGGCGGCGCTTCCGGCCGCTGACCATGTCAATGAAGGGCCGTCGGGATGATCTGTCCCGGCGGCCCCTCTCATGTCCGCGGTGTCAGGAGGCCGGGCGCCTCAGCGCTCCACCCCCTTCGCCTTTCCCCAGGTGCGCGCAGCCGTGTAGCCGAGATAACCCGTGCCGAACAAAGCGTAGAGCGGTTCGGGCAGCGCGTTGAAATAGGCCTGGGTCGCCGCGATGATCGCTTGCGCCACGTCAGGCCTGACGCCGCCGATCAGGCCCAGCGGCACCGACCAGAGAAGCAGCCCGTACATGACGTAGAGAAAGGCCGGTCGCGCGCGCAACGTCCAGACATCCCGCGCGGGCCGCCGCCTTTTGATGACCGCCATGGCTTCCCTCCCTTAACCGATCCGGTTGGCGAACCAGCCATAGAGGAAGGCTTCGTTGGCCGGGCGCAGTTCCGCCAGCGACAGATAGCGCTCGCCCTGGAGGATATCGACGGCCTTGAGCAGCACCGCCTCGCCGCCCTTTTTTCCGCGCAGGGCGAGGAAGGCGCGCAACGCGGCGAGCGTCCTGGCGCCGATCCGCCGGTCGACCTTCAAATCGGGATAATCCTGCTGGTTCCGGTTGAAGGCGTTCAGCGCCCGTTGCAGGAAGCCGGTGGCGGTGCCGGGCCCCATATTCACTGCCGTATCCAGCAGTTCGGCGGCAAGGCGCGGCGCCATTTCCGCGACGAAGGCATAGCCGGGGCGTTCCCAATAAACCCTGCGGTAAATGGCTTCGGCCACGGTCCGCGGCATTACCTTCATGTCCCCGGCATAGCCGTTCGCCCGCGCCACCACCTGGGTGATCCCGAAGCGCGTGGGGCCGCCAAGATCGGCGGGATGGTTGCTGTAGCCGCCTTCCCGCGCGATCACTTCATCTATCAGTGCCGAAATGTCCATCGATCCGCCTTCCCTGTTGTTGAAGGCGAATCAGTTATCCCATTTGGTTCGTTGTAGGACAGCGGAAAAATGCGCGTCCTTTGAGGCGGGTGAATGGCTTGGAAATCAGAGGGGAGGAGAAGCCGCAAGCGCTTCTCCGGCATGATTTGGTCGGGACGAGAGGATTCGAACCTCCGACCCCCACACCCCCAGTGTGATGCGCTACCAGGCTGCGCTACGTCCCGACCGGAGGGGCGGCACATAGAAGCATGTCGAACAACATGCAAGACATTAGGCGCAGGCTTTTTACCGTCCGGCGCAATCCCTAATCATGTTGCCTCCAAAGCTGCATCTGTGTTAGCCGCGCGCCCTTGATCCGCAGGCACTTTCCCGTCTGCGGCTGGACAAGAGAATAAGGCGAAAGTCCCACTCATGCTCATTACTCCGGCCTTTGCTCAGACTGCGGGCGAACCATCGTCCGGCGCATCCATGCTGGTGCAGCTGGCCCCGCTGGTCCTCATCTTCGTCGTCTTCTACTTCCTCCTGATCCGTCCGCAGCAGAAGCGGATGAAGGACCACAAGGCCAAGATCGACGCGGTGAAGAAGGGTGATCAGGTCGTGACCGGCGGCGGTCTCGTCGGCAAGGTCGTGCGCGTGGACGACATCTATTGCGACGTCGAACTCGCGCCGGGGATGAAGGTCAAGGCGGTCAAGGCGACGCTGACCGACGTCGTCGATCCCGCTGCTGCCAAGCCTGCGAACGACTGAACGCCAGATGCTGAACTTCTCGCGCTGGGCCGTTGCCGGGATATTGCTGCCCTTGCTGATCGGCGTGCTGTGCGCCATCCCCAGCTTCCTGCCCGACAATGTGGTGAGCAGGCTGCCCCAGCCGCTGCAAACGCGCGTCAATCTGGGGCTCGACCTGTCGGGCGGCAGCCACCTGCTGCTCGAAGCGTCGACCCAGGACGTGGCGAAGCAGCGCCTCGCCAATATGGAGGAGCAGGTCCGCACCGAACTGCGCCGGGGGGGGGAGCGCATCGCGATCGGCGACATTTCCAGCCGTGGCGGCAAGCTCAGCTTCATGGTCCGCAACCCCGCGCAGGTGGACGCCGCCGTCGAGCGCATCCGCCCGCTGACGCAGGGCGCGGGGCTCACCGGCCAGCGCGACTTCAATGTGGAGGTGGTGAACAGCTCCACCATCGTCGTCACCCCGACCAGCGCGGGCATCGACAATGCGGTCAAGAGCGCGATGGAGGTCGCCACGGAGGTCATCCGCAAGCGCATCGACGAAATGGGCACGCGCGAACCGACGATCCAGCAGCAGGGCGGCAACCGCATCGTCGTCCAGGTGCCGGGGCTTCAGGACCCCAAGGCGCTCAAGGACCTTCTCGGCCAGACCGCCAAGCTGGAATTCAAGCTGGTCGACACGACCGCCAATCCGGCTGAAGCCGCGCAGGGCCGCGCGCCGGTGGGCAGCGAGGTGCTGCCCTATCCCGACAATCCATCCGGCATTCTGGCCATCGCGGTGAAGCGGCAGGTCATGGTGTCGGGCGAGGACCTGACCGACGCGACGCAGGGATATGACCAGAACAACCAGCCGATCGTCAACATCCGCTTCAACGGATCGGGCGGACGCAAGTTCGGCCAGGTGACGTCGCAGAATGTCAATCGCCCCTTCGCCATCATCCTGGATGGCAAGGTGCTGTCCGCCCCCAATATCAATGAGCCGATCCTGGGCGGGTCCGCCCAGATCAGCGGCAATTTCACCGTGGAGAGCGCCAACCAGCTCGCCATCGCGCTGCGGTCGGGCAAGCTGCCGGTCGCGCTGACGGTGGTGGAGGAGCGCACTGTCGGGCCGCAGCTTGGCGCGGATTCGATCCGTGCGGGGCTTGTCGCGTCCATCATCGCAGTGGTCGCGGTCGCCGCCTTCATGTTCGTCAGCTACGGCCGTTTCGGCATGTATGCGAACCTGGCCGTCGCGATCAACGTGCTGGTCATCCTGGGCGTGATGGGCATATTGGGCGCGACGCTGACACTGCCGGGCATCGCCGGTTTCGTGCTGACCATCGGCACGGCGGTCGACGCCAACGTGCTCATCTACGAGCGTATTCGCGAGGAGCGGCGGCGCGGACGCGGCGTCGTGCAGGCCATCCAGTTCGGATACAAGGAAGCCAGCCGCACCATCTTCGAAGCGAACGTCACCCATGCGATCGCTGGCGGCATCATGCTGGCGCTGGGCTCCGGCCCGGTCAAGGGCTTCGCGATCGTGCTGCTGATCGGCATCGCGACCAGCGTGTTCACCGCCGTCACCTTCACCCGCCTGCTCGTGGCGCGCTGGCTTCGCACCCATCGCCCGACGGAGATCCACATATGACAGGGGCGTCCGCCGCATGTCCGTTCGCCCTGAGCGCGCCGAAGGGCGCGGCTGAACCGCAGGCGAAGCCGCTTCGCCGCGTCCGGCGCGGGGTTCCGGCTTCCCTAGGCCCGAAGGGGTCAGGACCGATCGGCATGCCGTCCTGGCGGCCTGCAAATGGCGGTTCTTCGCGCTTCCGGTGCTCGCATACCTTGAATACGCTGCGCGCCGGGACGCGAAAAACCACGATTTTCTGCTCGCCATCTCCTGAATGTCGATCGGTCCTAGGCTAATATCATGAAACTTCTGAAGCTCGTCCCCGACAATACGAATATCGGCTTCGTCAAGCTGCGGCACTGGGCCTTTGCCCTGACGGCGCTGCTGACGGTGCTGGCGGTCGGAGCCACCGCCTATCGCGGCCTGAACCTGGGCGTCGATTTCGTCGGCGGCCTCATGATCGAGGCCAGGTTCCAGCAGCCAGCACAACTCGACCGGGTGCGGACCACGATCGACCGGCTGGGCGTGGGCGATGGCTCGCTCCAGCAGTTCGGCGACCCCCGGACGGTGCAGATCCGCCTGCCCTTGCCCGAAGAGGGCGGCGCGGGCGCTGCCAACGCCATCGTGGAAAAGGCGCGCAGGGCGATGACGGCGGAATTCCCCGGCGTCACCTTCTCCCGCTACGACACCGTGTCGGGCAAGGTGTCGGGCGAGCTGATCCAGAATGGCGTGCTGGCCGTGATGCTGGCGGTGATCGGCATCGCGGTCTTTTCCTGGTTCCGGTATGAATGGCAGTTCGGCGTGTCCACCTTCGTCGCGATCATGCACGACGTGCTGATGACGCTGGGATTCTTCGCCGTCACCCAGTTGGAGTTCGACCTCAATATCGTCGCCGCCGTCCTGACGATCGTGGGCTATTCGATCAACGACAAGATGGTGATCGACGACCGCATCCGTGAAAATATGCGCAAGTACCGCAAGATGGACATGAAGTCGCTGATCGACCTGTCCGTCAACGAGACGCTGCCGCGTACCGTCATGACATCGGTCACGATCATGCTGGCGCTCGGCGCGCTGCTGCTGTTCGGCGGCCATGTGCTGCGCGGCTTTACCGCCGCGATGATGCTGGGCATCGTCGTCGGCACCTATTCGTCGGTCTATGTGTCCTCCTCGCTGCTCATCACCCTGGGATTGAAGCCGCAGATCGAGGGCAAGGGCAGCAAGTCCGGCCTTGCCGCCCAGGCGGAGCGGATGGGCCCGCGCGATGACGGGGCAAGGCCCTGAACGGCAAGCGCAGCGGGATCGAACTGCGCCGGGACGAAACCGGGCAGGGTCCGATCGTCACCGGCTTTTCCGGGCGCGGTTTCCGCGTCAGGGATGACGTCTTTCCGGCGGGGCTGCTGCTCAACCCTAACGGCGCCTGGGCATGGGACGACGCGCCGCTTGTCGAGGGGCTGGCGCTGGCGGCGCTCGGCACCGTGCTGGAGATGCAGCCACGGCCCGAATTCCTGCTGCTCGGCACCGGCGCGCGTCTGGCGCAACCGCCCCGGCCGTTCGTCCGCGAACTGGAAGCGATGGACATCGGCATCGAAGCGATGGACAGCCGCGCCGCCGCGCGCGCCTGGGGCGTGTTGCGGGCGGAGGAACGTTGGATCGCCGCCGCGCTGATGCCGCTTTGAAGCGCGCCGCCGTGCCGCTTCACCGTCTGTGGCGCGGCATGCCATTGCTTTTCCGGCCCTGTCTTGCGCTTTGCCGCGCATCCGCATAGTCTTGGGACCAAGTTCCGCACCCCATCGGTGTCGGCGAAGATAGAAAAGAGATACGGCCATGGTGCAGCACAGCCGCCCATTGCCGCAGAGTTCCGGTCCCGCCGGAGGTGTTTCGGGCCAAAGCGCCCGGTCCGGCCAGGGTAATGGGAGCAAGGCTGCGGCCATCACTCCCCCGTCGAAGCAGCGGGGCCTCTCGCCTCATCCGGCGCGCGGCAGGCGCTCTTATGCGGCGATCGACCTTGGGACGAACAATTGCCGCCTGCTGATCGCCAAGCCGTCGTCGGACGGGTTCATCGTCGTCGATGCCTTTTCGCGGATCGTCCGCCTGGGCGAGGGGCTGGCCGCTACCGGCCGGATCAGCGACTCAGCCATTGAGCGCGCCATTTCAGCGCTGGCGGTATGCGCGGACAAGCTGCGCCGCCGCCATGTCACGCTGGCCCGGTCGGTCGCGACCGAAGCCTGCCGCCGCGCGTCCAACGGCGCGGATTTCATCCAGCGGGTCTATCGCGAAACCGGCATCGCGCTCGACATCATCAGCGCGCAGGAGGAAGCGCGGCTGGCGGTCATGGGATGCCATGTGCTGCTGGAGCCGGGGGACGGCCCGGCGCTGATCTTCGACATTGGCGGCGGATCGACCGAACTGGTGCTGGTGGACGCCAATTGTTCGGGCGTGCCGCATATCGTCGATTGGGTGAGCGCGCCCTGGGGCGTAGTTTCCCTCACCGAAAGCGAGATGTTCGACCATGCCGACCCGGCCGAGCGGTTGAACGCCTATGCGCGGATGCGCGCCCGCGTCGCCGACGCCTTCGCGCCGCTCGCCCGCCGCCTGCCGCGCCAGCTGTCCTCGGTGCGGCTGCTTGGCACGTCCGGCACGGTGACGACGCTCGCCAGCCTGCACCTCAACCTGCCCCGCTATGACCGGCAGGCGATCGACGGGCTGATCGTTCCTTGCGCATCGATGCGCGCCATTTCCAGCCGCCTCGCCACCATGCCGCTGGCCGAGCGGCAGAAGCTGCCCTGCATCGGCACAGAGCGGGCCGACCTGGTGGTGGCGGGGTGCGCCATATTGGAATCGATCCTGGACATCTGGCCCGCCGAGCGGCTGGGCGTCGCTGATCGCGGCATCAGGGAAGGCATATTGCGCGGCCTGATGGATCGCGACGGAGCAAGGATGTGAGGGGCGCTGGCGCAGGCAAGGTCCGGGTGAAGACGGCGAAGGGGCGCACTGCCCAATCGACGCGCTGGCTCGAACGGCAGTTGAACGATCCTTATGTGCGCAAGGCCAAGGCGGAAGGATGGCGCAGCCGCGCCGCGTTCAAGCTGATCGAACTGGACGAGAAATTCCATTTCGTGAAGGGATCGCGCGCGGTCGTTGACCTGGGCGTCGCGCCGGGGGGATGGGCGCAGGTGGTGAAGAAGCTGTCGCCCAAGGCGAAGGTGGTGGGCATCGACCTGCTGCCGACCGATCCGATCCCCGATGTCACCCTGTTCCAGATGGACTTCATGGATGACAAGGCGCCAGCGCTGCTCGCGCAAACGCTGGGCGAAGCGCCGGACCTCGTCATTTCCGACATGGCGGCCAACACGGTCGGCCATCCGCAGACGGACCATCTGCGCACCATGGCGCTGGTGGAGGCGGCCGCATGGTTCGCGGTCGAAAACCTGCGCAAGGGCGGCACCTTCGTCGCGAAGGTGTTCGCGGGCGGCACCGATGCCGATCTGCTCGCAGTGCTGAAAAAGCATTTCACCACCATCAAACATGCAAAGCCCCCCGCCAGCCGGAAGGGCAGCGTCGAATGGTATGTGGTGGCGCAGGGCTTCAAGGGACGGCAGGACGAGCCGGGCTGATCCCGCGCGCGCGGGGGCATTTCACATATTGGGGGCAATTTGGTTTCGACGGTATCGACGGTCGCCTATCTGGGGCTGGAGGCGCGCAGCGTGGAGGTTCAGTGTCAGCTCGTCCCCGGGCTGCCCAACTTCATCGTCGTGGGATTGCCCGACAAGGCGGTGGCCGAAAGCCGCGAGCGGGTGCGCAACGCGATCGCGGCCATCGGCCTTTCGCTTCCGCCCAAGCGGATCACCGTCAACCTGTCGCCTGCGGACCTGCCCAAGGAGGGGTCGCATTTCGACCTGCCGATCGCCCTGGCGCTGCTGGGGGCGATGGGCGTGATCGATGCCGAAACCCTGTCCGGCTATGTGGTGGTGGGCGAATTGGGGCTGGATGGCCGCATCGCCTCCACGCCCGGCGTCCTGCTGGCGGCGCTGCATGCGGGGGAAAAGGATCTGGGCCTGGTCTGCCCGGTGGCGCAGGGACCCGAAGCGGCCTGGGCCGGGCGGATCGAGGTGATCGCCGCGCCGGACCTGCTGGGCCTGCTCAACCATTTCAAGGGGACGGCCGCCCTCTCTCCGCCGCAGGCCGGGGCGGTCGAACCGCCGCCGCGCACGGCGGACCTCAGGCAGGTCAAGGGTCAGGAAAGCGCCAAGCGGGCGCTGGAGATTGCGGCGGCTGGCGGCCATAATCTGCTGATGGTCGGGCCGCCTGGCGCTGGCAAATCGCTGATGGCCAGTTGCCTGCCGGGCATATTGCCGGAACTGACGCCGGGCGAGGCGCTGGAAACATCAATGGTCGCCAGCGTCGCAGGCACGCTGGAAGGCGGGCGGATCAGCCGGGCTCGGCCGTTCCGCAACCCGCACCACAGCGCGTCGATGGCGGCGCTGGTGGGCGGCGGACTGCGCGCGCGGCCGGGGGAAGTCAGCATGGCGCATCTGGGCGTGCTGTTCCTGGACGAGCTGCCCGAATTTCAGCGATCTGTCCTCGATTCCCTGCGGCAGCCGCTGGAGACCGGCGAGGTGACGGTCGCGCGCGCCAATGCGCATGTGACCTTCCCGGCGCGGGTGCAGCTGATCGCCGCCATGAACCCGTGCCGCTGCGGCCATCTGGGCGATCCGGCGCTTGCCTGCTCGCGCGCGCCCCGGTGCGCGGCGGACTATCAGGCGAAGGTGTCGGGGCCGTTGCTGGACCGCATCGACCTGCATGTGGAGGTGCAGGCGGTGACCGCCGCCGATCTGGTGCTGCCTCCGCCCTCCGAAGGATCGGCCGAGGTGGCGGCGCGGGTGGCGCAGGCGCGGGACCGGCAGACCCGCCGCTATGAAGGGACGCCCACGCGGACCAACGCCGAGGTGGATGGCGAGAGGCTGGAGGAGGTGGCGGGCCCAGATGCGCCGGGACGGGAGTTGCTGGCGCAGGCGGCGGTCGCGATGAAGCTGTCCGCGCGGGGCTATACCCGCGTGCTGCGCGTGGCGCGGACGATCGCCGATCTGGCCGGGGCGGAAAAGGTCGGCCGCGTGCATGTCGCCGAAGCGCTCAGCTATCGCAGGCGGCCTCCGGTCAACTGATCCGCCGGATCAGCCCCGGCCGCCAATCTCCGCAAAGCGGGCGCGCGCCATCTTCTGCGCGCGGATCACATCGTCCGGCGTTTCCAGGAAGCGGCGGGGATTGATGGCCTCGCCGTTCATCCGCACCTCGAAATGCAGATGGTCGCCGGTGGAGCGGCCCGTCGATCCCATCAGCCCGATCTTGTCGCCGCGCCGCACCCGCTGCCCGGCGCGCGCGGCGAAGGCGGACAGGTGGGCGTAGCGGGTGGTGAGGCCGTTGCCATGTTCGACCTCGATCACATTGCCGTAGCCGCTGCGCTGCCCGGCGAAGATGATCCGTCCCGCGGCGGCGGCAAGGATCGGCTGGCCACGGCGGCCCGGAAAGTCGATGCCCGCGTGGAAGGCGGCATGGCCGTTGAACGGATCGCGGCGATAGCCATAGGAGCTGGACTGCATCGGCGCTGCGGTCGGAAGGCCGGAGGGAATCGACAGAAGGCCGCTTTCCAGCCGCTCCATCCGCGCAAGGGCGCTCGCCAGCTTTTCGAATTCGCCGGGCAGATCGCCGCCCTGGCCGCGCCATGGAACGAAGGGCCCGCCCTGCGCCTGCGCAGCCCGCCGCGCCAGCGCATTGGGGTTAAGGCCGAAGCTGCGGATGGCGGCGGCTGTCCTGTCCGCGCGCTGTTCGACCGCTTCGGTCAGGCGCAGCGCGAAATGCCGCTGGCGGGCATCGATCTTCAGCAGGGCGGCCGCCTGGGGCGAGGCATCGGCGGGAATGCGGGGCTCGACGGCGCCTTGCGTGACGGGGCTGGAGGTCGCGCCGTCACCCGGCTGCCCGTCCGCTTCGCCGAAATGAGTGCGGTACAGGTCGTCGATGAAGTCCTGCCGCTGCCGCAGGTCGCGGGCGAGCGCATCGATCGACTGGCGATAGCTGTCGACCTTGCTCGCCGCGCCTTCGACCGCTTGCTTCTTGGCTGTCAGGCTGGTGCGTTCGCGCGCCATTTCCATCCGGGCGCTGACAAGGGAGACGGTGAACGCCAGCCAGGCGAGCGCCAGCCCTGCCAGCAGGGCGGCCGCGACGAGCTGCATGCGTGTGGAAAGGCGGAAGGATCTGACGTGCCCGGCGGAACGCAGCGCAACTTCCCTCTCCGGGCACAGGGCGATGATCCAGGCCCGAAGGGCGGCTGCCCTCCTCTTGAACTGATATGGCAATTGCGACCCCGGCATGTTTTCAAAGACCAGGGGCCGCTAACAAAACCAGGAAGGGCGCGCGAATCCACCGCGCCGGACTCGTGACGAGTCGAACGTGAAGCGGGTTGAAACGATCGCGCCGTCATTCAGTTCCAAAAAAAGTCAGGCAATTTTACCGGCGGTCGATTCGCCCCCGTTCCGCTTGAGCATGGCGGGGATCTTGGCCGAGGGCATGGCGGCGCCGAAATGGAAACCCTGCCCATAATGGCACCCGCCCGCGCGAAGATAATCGAGCTGATGCTCATTTTCGACGCCTTCCGCGACGGTGCGGATGCCCAGGCTGTAGGCGAGGTTCAGCACTGTGCGCACGATCGCCGCGTCATCGGGATCGGTTTCAAGATCGCGCACGAAGCGCTGGTCGATCTTGATGATGTCGATCGGGAACTGCTTGAGGTGCGAAAGGGACGCAAAGCCGGTGCCGAAATCGTCAAGCGCGATCGACACGCCTTCCTGGCTCAAGCGGTGAAGGCTGCGTTCCACCACTTCGGTATTGCGGCCAAGGAAGACGGACTCGGTCACTTCCAGCTCGATCCTGTGCGGCGGCACGTCGGCGCAGCGCAATTGCGCGAGCAGGCGGCCGGGGAAGCTGCTGTCATGCAGTTCCACGCCGGGAACGTTGATGGCGACATGGCCGAAATCGACGCCCTGGTCCTGCCACCTGCGGCAGTCGGCCAGCACTTGCGAGACCATTCGCTCCGTAATGGTGCGGCCAAGTTCCCAATGTTCGAACGCGGCGGCGATATCGCCGGGCATGATCACCGTGCCGTCCGGCCGCACGCAGCGGAGCAGCGCTTCGAAGCCGATGATATTGCCGGTGACCAGATCGACCTTGGGCTGATACCAGGGCCGGGGCGGCGCCTGGAGTAGCGCTTCGCGCGCGCAGTCCAGCATGCGCGCCTCGCGCTGCCAGCGCACCAGCAGCCCCGGTTCGAACAGGCAGGCGCGGCCGCGCCCGGCATTCTTCGCTTCATACAGGGCGATGTCGGCATGTTTCATCAGGTCGGCGATATTGGCCGCATGTTCGGGGAACAGCGCCGCGCCCATGCTGACGCGGCAGTCGAGGTCGCGCTTCCCGTAGGATAGCGGCTGGTGCAGCGACGCCGTCATCCGCCCCAGAATGCCTTGCAGGTCCGCTGCCGAGGTGAGCCGGGTCAGCAGCACGGCGAATTCGTCACCGCCCATTCGCGCGACCAGATCACCGGGCCGGACCGCCTGTTGCAGCCGCTGGGCGACGGCGCGCAGCAGGGCGTCGCCTGCATCATGCCCGGCGCTGTCGTTGATCCGCTTGAATTCGTCGACATCGATCAGCACCACCGCCGTCTGGCTGCCGCCATGGCTCCGCGCGCCCGCGATCTGGCCCAGCGTCGCCATGAAGTGCGATCGGTTGGCAAGACCGGTCAGCGCGTCCGTCATCGCCAGATGGGCGAGATGGCGCTCAGCCTCCTTGCGGTCCGAAATATCGACGATGCTGGAGAGGATGCATTCCTCCCCGCCGATCAGGATGGGGCGGGACGCGAGCAGGACATCATGGGCGACGGCGCCCCGGCCGAAGAGGCGGCATTCATGATTGCTCACCTCCTCGCCCGTCGCGACATAATCGCGCAGGGTCGAAAGCAGGGGCGACCGTTCCCGCAGCACATGCACATCGGAAATATCGCCGTCCGCCCCGAACATGGCCGCTGCGGCATCGTTGAAGCGGATCACCGTCCCCTCGCGCGTGACGAGCAGGGGGATGGGCACGCTCATGAACATACGCTCCAGCGTTTCGCTGTTGCTGGCAAGCGCCGCCCGCGCCGACTGCGCCACCTGCCGCGCCGTCCATTCCTGGCGCTGCAACCGGTTGGTGCGGGTGATGGCGATCCACATGGCGCAGTGGAGCGTCAGCAAGCCGATGATCAGGCCGGGCGCGGTGGGCGAGAGCGGCGCCGGGCTGAGATAGCCGATCAGCAAGGCGATGCCGCAGCCCAGACCGCCGCCGAAATTGCCGCGGAAGCTGGTGGGCACGACCAGATAGAAGAGAAGGGGCAGCATCGCCAGCACGAACAGGGCAAGATCGGTGCGGGCAGAGACCAGAACCGCGACGCCCAGCGCCGTCGTCATCTGCCAGGCGAAGCAGTAGCGCTCCACCGTCCTGAAGCTGCCCATCCGCCTGCTCAGCAGGAAGCACATGACCGAACTGACGATGACGAAGACGCGCGCGGGCACCGCGACCCAGAAATGCGGCGTACCGGCGAAACGCCAGTCGCTGAGCAGGAACAGCGTGTTCAGCAAGGCGGAAAGGGCGAACAGCGTGCGGGCGTGGCGGCGCGATTCGGACAGGCGCTCTTTCTGAAAAGCCGCCTCTTGCGCTGCGCTGATGAATTCGCCCGTCAGGCGGGAAATCTGCGTCACATCCGTTCCAAGCCGGCGTTCCTGGTTAAAGCCATATAATTGCGTTACTTTATAGAATCTTATCATTCTCCTAATTTTCCGTTCACCATGGGGCGAACGGCCACGGCGCCCTTTCTTGACCCCGGCCAGCGCCGCCGCTATAGGCGCGCCTGCCCGGCGGCCTGCGGTTGCAAAGATTCGTCTTTCCCAGTCGACGACATGCGGGGTGAATACAGAGCTGAACATTGCCGGCTGCTCTTGCGGCTCCAGGGGGCATATGCCCGCCCGGGGCCTTTGCTGTTTGGAGGCTATCGCCTTCCTGCGGCAGGAAACGGGAATGCAGGCGGTAAAGTAACTGAAAAAGGTGAAGGGCTTCATGCCAACGATCAACCAGCTGGTCCGCAAGGGCCGCGAACTGCAGAAGACCAAGTCGAAGGTCCCTGCAATGGAAGCAAACCCGCAGAAGCGCGGCGTTTGCACCCGCGTTTACACGACGACTCCGAAGAAGCCGAACTCGGCTCTGCGCAAGGTGGCGAAGGTGCGCCTGGTCAACCAGCGCGAAGTCATCACCTATATTCCGGGTGAAGGCCACAATCTTCAGGAGCACAGCGTCGTGCTGATCCGTGGCGGCCGAGTGCGCGACCTTCCCGGTGTGCGTTACCACGTGCTGCGCGGCGTTCTGGATACCCAGGGCGTCAAGGACCGTAAGCAGAGCCGTTCGAAGTACGGCGCCAAGCGTCCGAAGTAAGAAGGGGAGACCAGTAATATGTCACGTCGCCGTCGCCCCGAAAAGCGCGTCATCCTGCCCGATCCCAAGTTCGGTGATGTCGTGCTGTCGAAGTTCATGAACAGCATCATGCAGGACGGCAAGAAGGCCGTCGCCGAGTCCATCGTGTACGGCGCTCTCGACACTGTCGAAGCGAAGTCCAAGAAGGACCCGATCGCGATGTTCCATGATGCCCTCAACAATGTGAAGCCCGGCATCGAAGTCCGCAGCCGCCGCGTCGGCGGTGCGACCTACCAGGTTCCCGTCGAAGTGCGCCCCGAGCGCGCCCAGGCGCTGGCGATCCGCTGGCTGATCACGGCTTCGCGCAACCGCAGCGAAACCACCATGGCCGCCCGCCTGTCGGGCGAGCTGCTGGACGCCGCCAACAACCGCGGCAATGCCGTCAAGAAGCGCGAGGACACGCACCGCATGGCGGAAGCGAACCGCGCCTTCTCGCACTACCGCTGGTAATTCAGGGCGGGCGCTTACGTGCCCGCCTTGCTTTTCTGGTTTTGACAATCGGTCCGTTCGCCGTGGGACTACCCATGGCGGACGGATTGGTTTAGGGGCCAGCCGCAAGACTCATTCACTTGACCGCCGGCGCGCCGGCAACGGAGAAGCATCATGGCCCGCAGCCATCCGCTCGAACGCTATCGCAATTTCGGTATCATGGCGCATATCGACGCCGGCAAGACCACCACGACCGAGCGCATCCTTTATTATACCGGCAAGTCCTACAAGATCGGCGAAGTGCATGAAGGCGCCGCCACCATGGACTGGATGGAGCAGGAGCAGGAGCGTGGCATCACCATCACGTCGGCCGCGACGACCTGTTTCTGGCGCGATCACCGCCTGAACATCATCGACACGCCCGGCCACGTCGACTTCACGATCGAGGTCGAGCGCTCGCTGCGCGTGCTCGACGGCGCGGTCGCCGCGTTCGACGGCGTTGCGGGCGTTGAGCCGCAGTCCGAAACCGTGTGGCGCCAGGCGGACAAGTACAAGGTTCCGCGGATGTGCTACATCAACAAGCTCGACCGCACCGGCGCCAACTTCTATTATTGCGTGCAGACGATCATCGATCGCCTGGGCGCGACCCCGGCCGTCCTGTACCTGCCCATCGGCACGGAATCGGACTTCAAGGGCCTGGTCGACCTGGTCGAGAACCGCGCGATCATCTGGAAGGATGAGAGCCTGGGCGCCGAATTCTTCTATGAAGAGATTCCGGCCGATCTCGCCGACAAGGCGGCCGAATATCGCGAAAAGCTGATCGAACTCGCCGTCGAGCAGGATGACGAGGCGATGGAAGCCTATCTGGAAGGCAATGAGCCCGACATCGCCACGCTCAAGAAGCTGATCCGCAAGGGGACGCTGGGCCATGCCTTCGTGCCGGTGCTGTGCGGCTCGTCCTTCAAGAACAAGGGCGTGCAGGCGCTGCTCGACGCGGTCGTCGACTATCTGCCGAGCCCGCTCGACATCGAGGACGTGCAGGGCATCAACCCCGACACCGATCAGCCCGACAGCCGCAAGACCGCGGACGATGCGCCCTTCTCAGGCCTGGCGTTCAAGATCATGAACGATCCGTTCGTGGGCTCGCTGACCTTCCTGCGCGTCTATTCGGGCACGCTGACCAAGGGCAGCTATCTGAACTCGGTCAAGGACAAGAAGGAAAAGATCGGCCGCATGCTCCTCATGCACGCCAACTCGCGTGAGGACATCGACACCGCCTATGCGGGCGACATCGTCGCGCTGGCGGGCCTCAAGGAAACCACCACCGGCGATACGCTGTGCGCCGAGCGCCAGCCGATCATCCTGGAGCGGATGGAATTCCCCGAGCCGGTCATCGAACTGTCGGTCGAACCCAAGACCAAGGCCGACCAGGAAAAGATGGGCATCGCCCTCAACCGCCTGGCTGCCGAGGACCCGTCCTTCCGCGTGTCGACCGATCACGAATCGGGCCAGACCATCATCAAGGGCATGGGCGAACTTCACCTCGAAATCCTCGTCGACCGCATGAAGCGCGAGTTCAAGGTCGAGGCGAATGTCGGTGCGCCGCAGGTCGCCTATCGCGAATATCTCGCGAAGAAGGTCGACATCGACTACACCCACAAGAAGCAGTCGGGCGGATCGGGCCAGTTTGGCCGCGTTAAGGTTACCGTCATCCCCGGCGAGCGTGGATCGGGCTTCCAGTTCTTCGACGAGATCAAGGGCGGCAACATCCCCCGCGAATATATCCCGTCAGTGGAAAAGGGTTTCCGTGAGACGGCCGAGACGGGCCACCTGATCGGCTTCCCGATCATCGACTTCGAAGTCCATCTGACGGACGGCGCCTATCACGATGTCGACTCGTCGGCGCTGGCCTTCGAAATCTGCGCCCGTGGCGCGATGCGCGAAGCGGCGTCGAAGTCGGGCATCAAGCTGCTCGAACCGATCATGAAGGTCGAAGTCGTGACCCCGGAAGAATATCTGGGCGACGTCATCGGCGACATGAACAGCCGCCGCGGCCAGATCCAGGGCACCGACAGCCGCGGCAACGCGCAGGTGGTCGAGGCGATGGTCCCGCTGGCCAATATGTTCGGCTATGTGAACCAGTTGCGCTCCTTCACGCAGGGCCGCGCGAACTACTCGATGATCTTCTCCCACTATGACGAAGTGCCGCAGAATGTTGCGGACGAAGTCAAGGCGAAGATGGCCTGACGATTTCCTTGACCGGGCCGTGCAAACGGCTCGGTTAGGGGCTGGTAATCTGTGAATTTGCTGCTATGGACGCGCCTTCGCGAGGCGCGGCCGAGCGGTCTGACCAAGCTGATTTGATTAGAAGGTAGGAAAAAATGGCTAAGGCTAAGTTTGAGCGGAACAAGCCGCACTGCAACATCGGCACCATCGGTCACGTCGACCATGGCAAGACCTCGCTGACCGCGGCGATCACCAAGGTTCTCGCCGAAACCGGCGGCGCGACCTTCGTTGATTACGCCAATATCGACAAGGCTCCCGAAGAGCGCGAGCGCGGCATCACCATTTCGACCGCGCACGTCGAATATGAGACCGAAGCCCGCCACTACGCGCACGTCGACTGCCCCGGCCACGCCGACTACGTCAAGAACATGATCACCGGTGCGGCCCAGATGGACGGCGCCATCCTGGTCGTGTCGGCCACCGACGGCCCGATGCCGCAGACCCGCGAGCACATCCTGCTCGCCCGCCAGGTCGGCGTTCCCCAGCTGGTCGTGTTCATGAACAAGGTCGACTTGGTCGATGACCCGGAAATCCTTGAACTGGTCGAGCTGGAAATCCGCGAACTGCTGTCGTCCTATGACTTTGACGGCGACAATATTCCGATCATCGCCGGTTCGGCTGTGAAGGCTCTCGACGGTTCGAACGACGAAATCGGCAAGAACGCCGTTCTGAAGCTGATGGCTGCTGTCGACTCGTTCATCCCGCAGCCGGAGCGTCCGGTTGACAAGCCGTTCCTGATGCCGATCGAAGACGTGTTCTCGATCTCGGGCCGCGGCACCGTGGTCACCGGCCGCGTCGAAACCGGCATCGTCAAGGTTGGCGAAGAAGTCGAGATCGTCGGTCTGAAGGATACCCGCAAGACCACCGTCACCGGCGTGGAAATGTTCCGCAAGCTGCTCGACCAGGGTGAAGCTGGCGATAACATCGGTGCGCTGATCCGTGGCGTGGGCCGTGAAGAAGTCGAGCGCGGCCAGGTTCTGGCCAAGCCCGGCACCATCACCCCGCACACCGAGTTCGACGCCGAAGTCTATGTCCTCTCGAAGGAAGAAGGCGGCCGTCACACCCCGTTCTTCGCGAACTATCGTCCGCAGTTCTACTTCCGCACCACTGACGTGACCGGCGAAGTGATCCTGCCCGAAGGCACCGAAATGGTCATGCCCGGCGACAATGTGAAGCTCGGCGTCAAGCTGATCGCTCCGATCGCGATGGATGCGGGCCTGCGCTTCGCCATCCGTGAAGGCGGCCGCACCGTCGGCGCCGGGGTTGTCGGCACGATCTCGAAGTAATATAGGACCGCAGTGGCGCGAATCGCCTGATTCGCGCCGCTCGGAATTTTCACCGCCCCGGATCGCCTTTCTCCGGCTCGAATGAGCTAGAAGGGCAGCAGATGGGGCGGTTTGTTATTGGCTCTTTCGCATCGGTACAGGAACAATGGACAGCAATATCCGCATTCGCCTGAAGGCGTTCGATCATCGCGTGCTTGATCAGGCGACCGGCGACATCGCCGACACCGCCCGCCGCACCGGCGCTCTTATCCGCGGTCCGATTCCCCTTCCGACGCGCATCGAAAAGTTCACGGTCAACCGTGGCCCGCACATCGACAAGAAGTCGCGCGAGCAGTTCGAGGTCCGCACCTACAAGCGCATGCTTGACATTGTGCAGCCGACGCCGCAGACGGTCGACGCGCTGATGAAGCTGGATCTGGCTGCCGGCGTGAACGTCGAAATCAAGCTGGCCTAAAAGGCTGGCAAGTCCCTGCTTTCCCTGGGGAGGGCAGGGTATCGGGCATTCCGGGCGACCGGAAGCTCAAAACGGCACAAGGGATACCGCACGGCTCCTCCGGTGAACTGGAAGGTCCGTGGTCTCCGGTCCCCCGTCGCCTTCCCCGAGCAGGGGTCGGCATCCAACCCTGACGGGGTGATCGCTATTTGGGTTGGGCCGCGAAGGAGAGATCCTGAGCGGTTTTTTCGTTGGATACGCCCGCTGCTAAGGCGGGCCTCTATGGGAGTAATCAGTGATGCGCACAGGCGTGATCGCTAAGAAAGTCGGGATGACCCGCCTGTTCCAGGAGGACGGACGGCACGTTCCGGTTACGGTTCTGGCCCTTGAGGGTAATCAGGTCGTAGCCCGCAAGGAAGTCGATCGTGACGGTTATGTCGCGGTTCAGCTCGGCGCGGGCGTTGCGAAGGTCAAGAATGTCGCCAAGCCGCAGCGCGGCCACTTCGCCAAGGCGGAAGTGGAGCCCAAGGCGCGTCTGGTCGAATTCCGTGTCGCCGAGGATGCGCTCCTCGATGTCGGCGCCGAGATCGCGGCCGATCATTTCATCGCCGGTCAGCTGGTCGATGTCGCCGGTCATACCCAGGGCAAGGGTTTCGCGGGCGCCATGAAGCGCTGGGGTTTCGGCGGTATGCGCGCCACCCACGGCGTGTCCATCAGCCACCGTGCCCATGGTTCGACCGGCAACCGTCAGGATCCGGGCCGCGTCTTCAAGAACAAGAAGATGGCAGGTCACATGGGTGACCGCGAGCGGACTCAGCAGAATCTGGAAATCGTGCGCACCGACGTCGAGCGCGGCCTGCTGTTCGTCAAGGGCAGCGTTCCGGGCGCCAAGGGCACCTGGCTCACCGTTTGCGACGCCGTCAAGGTGAAGCGCCCGGCGGATGCCCCCTATCCCGCCAGCCTGAAGCAGGCTGCCAACAGCAACAGCGCTCCGGCCGAGACGCCGGCTGAAGAAGCCGCCGCTCCCGAAGCCACCGAAGGCCAGGAGGGCTAATCATGAAGGTCAAGGTACAGACCCTCGACGCGCAGGCCGCTGGCGATGTGGAGCTGAACGATGCCGTGTTCGGCGTCGAGCCCCGCACCGACATCCTGCACCGCGTCGTCCTCTGGCAGCTTGAAAAGCGTCGCGCCCCGGCTCGCGCTACCCGCGAGCGTTCGGACGTTGCCCGCACCGGCAAGAAGTTCGGCCGCCAGAAGGGCGGCGGTACGGCTCGTCACGGCGACCGCAAGGCGCCCGTGTTCATCGGCGGTGGTAAGGCACACGGCGCCCGCGCCCGCACCTTCGGTCACGACCTCAACAAGAAGGTGCGTGCGCTGGGCCTGAAAATGGCCCTGTCGTCGAAGGCGAAGGACGGATCGCTGATCGTTCTCGACAATCTCGACGTGGCGGAAGGCAAGACCAAGGCTCTGGTCGCGCAGCTCGCGAAGCTGAACCTCAGTGCAACTGGCAATCGGGCGCTGTTCATCGACGGCGACGCGGTGAATGTCAGCTTTGCGAAGGCTTCGGCGAACATCGTCGGCGTGGACCTGCTGCCGGCTGTCGGCGCTAATGTCTACGACATCCTTAGGGCGGATTCGCTGGTGCTGACGCGCGCCGCGGTCGAAAAGCTGGAGGCGCGTTTCAATGGCTAAGAAAGAAGCCACGAAGGTCGACAACCGTCATTATGACGTGGTTGTCGCGCCGGTCATCACCGAGAAGTCGACCCTTCTCTCCGAGAACAACGCCGTGGTCTTCAAGGTTGCCAATGACGCGACCAAGCCGGAGATCAAGGCCGCCGTCGAAGCGCTCTGGGGCGTGACCGTCAAGAGCGTGAACACGCTGGTCGCCAAGGGCAAGACCAAGAAGTGGAAGGGCAAGCCCTACACGCGGTCTGACGTGAAGAAGGCGATCGTTCGCCTGGCTGACGGCCAGTCGATCGACATCACCGAAGGAGTGCGCTGACCATGGCGCTTAAGAGCTACAACCCGACGAGCCCGGCCCAGCGCGGCCTGATCCTCGTCGACCGCAGCGGCCTGCACAAGGGCAAGCCCGTCAAGGCGCTGACCGAAGGCAAGCGCAAGACCGGCGGCCGCAACAACAAGGGCCATGTGACCTCGCGCGGCATCGCGGGCGGTCACAAGCAGCGTTACCGCATCATCGACTTCAAGCGCCGCCTGTGGGACGTCGAGGGCACGGTTGAGCGTCTGGAATATGACCCCAACCGCACCGCCTTCATCGCGCTGGTCAACTATCCCGACGGCACCCAGGCCTATATCCTGGCGCCGCAGCGTCTGGCTCCCGGTGACAAGGTCGTCGCGGGCAAGAAGACTGACGTGAAGCCGGGCAACGCGATGGAACTCGGCCAGATGCCGGTCGGCACCATCATCCACAATATCGAAATGAAGCCCGGGAAGGGCGGTCAGCTCTGCCGTTCGGCGGGCACCTATGCCCAGCTGGTCGGCCGCGATCGTGGCATGGTGATGGTCCGCCTGTCGTCGGGCGAGCAGCGCTACATTCGTTCGGACTGCATGGGCACCGTCGGTGCCGTGTCGAACCCGGACAACGCCAACACCAACCTCGCCAAGGCCGGCCGCAACCGGTGGCTGGGCAAGCGTCCGCTGACGCGCGGTGTGGCGAAGAACCCGGTCGACCACCCGCATGGCGGTGGTGAAGGCCGGACCTCGGGCGGCCGTCATCCGGTCACGCCCTGGGGCAAGCCGACCAAGGGTGCGCGCACCCGCCACAACAAGGCGACGGACAAGTTCATCATCCGTAGCCGCCACGCGAAGAAGAAGAGGTAAGCGAGA
The DNA here is from genome assembly GCF_000722555.1 of Sphingobium sp. DC-2. Taxonomy (NCBI): domain Bacteria; kingdom Pseudomonadati; phylum Pseudomonadota; class Alphaproteobacteria; order Sphingomonadales; family Sphingobiaceae; genus Sphingobium; species Sphingobium sp. DC-2. Next base: position 54,394 of record NZ_JNAC01000028.1, read on the forward strand.
TGGCTCGTTCCGTCTGGAAAGGTCCGTTCGTGGACCTCAGCCTTCTGAAGAAGGCGGAAGTCGCTCAGGATGCCGGTGGCCGTGCTGGTCCGATCAAGACCTGGTCGCGCCGCTCCACCATCCTGCCGCAGTTCGTTGGCCTGACGTTCAACGTCTATAACGGCCGCAAGCATGTGCCGGTCTCGGTGAACGAGGACATGGTGGGTCACAAGCTGGGCGAATTCGCCCCGACCCGCTACTTCCCCGGCCACGCTGCCGACAAGAAGGGCAAGCGCTAATGAGCAAGGAAAAGGCTCCCCGTCGCGTCGCCGACAATGAGGCGCTGGCCGTTGGCACGCAGATCCGTGGTTCGGCCCAGAAGCTGAACCTGGTCGCCACGCTTATTCGCGGCCGTAAGGTCGAGGACGCGCTGAACATCCTTGCCTTCTCGAAGAAGGCGATGGCGGTCGATGTGCGCAAGGTGCTGGCTTCGGCCATCGCCAATGCGGAAAACAATCACAATCTGGACGTCGACGCGCTGGTCGTCGCGGAAGCATCGGTGGGCAAGAGCTTCACCATGAAGCGCTTCCACGCCCGCGGCCGCGGCAAGTCGACCCGGATCCTGAAGCCCTTCAGCCGCGTGCGCATTGTCGTGCGTGAGGCAGCGGAAGAAGCGGAGGCGTAAGACTATGGGTCACAAGAGCAATCCGATCGGTCTGCGCCTGCAGATCAACCGCACCTGGGACAGCCGCTGGTTCGCCGAAGGCGCGGACTATGGCCGCCTGCTGCTGGAGGATCTGAAGATCCGCCAGTATATCATGAAGAACCTGCCGCAGGCCGCGATCTCGAAGGTCGTGATCGAGCGTCCGGCCAAGCTGTGCCGCGTGTCGATCTACGCTGCCCGTCCCGGTGTCATCATCGGCAAGAAGGGCGCGGACATCGAAAAGCTGCGCAAGAAGCTGGGCAGCCTGACCTCTTCGGACGTCAGCCTGAACATCGTCGAAATCCGCAAGCCGGAAATCGATTCCAAGCTCGTTGCGCAGGGTATCGCCGACCAGTTGGAACGCCGCGTCGCTTTCCGTCGCGCCATGAAGCGCGCGGTGCAGTCGGCTCTGCGTCTTGGCGCCGAGGGCATCAAGATCACCTGCGGCGGCCGTCTGGGCGGCGCGGAAATCGCCCGCGTGGAATGGTATCGCGAAGGCCGCGTTCCGCTGCACACGCTGCGCGCGAACGTCGATTATGCCGAAGCCGAAGCCCACACCGCTTATGGCGTCTGCGGCATCAAGGTCTGGATCTTCAAGGGCGAAATCCTTGGTCACGATCCGATGGCTACCGACCGGCTGATGCTGGAGGCTCAGACCTCCGGCGTGCGCCCGGCGCGCTGAGAATAAGGTAGGTATAGCGTCATGCTGCAACCGAAAAAAATGAAGTTCCGCAAGACCTTCAAGGGCCGGATCAAGGGCGACGCCAAGGGCGGTTCGGCTCTGAACTTCGGCGCCTATGGTCTGAAGGCTCTTGAACCCGAGCGCGTCACCGCCCGCCAGATCGAGGCGGCGCGCCGCGCGATCCAGCGTCACCTTCGCCGTCAGGGCCGTCTGTGGATCCGCGTGTTCCCCGACGTGCCGGTTTCCAAGAAGCCCGCCGAAGTCCGTCAGGGTAAGGGCAAGGGTTCGGTCGAATATTGGGCCGCTCGCGTCAAGCCGGGCCGCATCCTGTTCGAACTGGACGGCGTTCCCGGCCCGCTCGCAGCAGAGGCATTCTCGCGCGCCGCGATGAAGCTGCCCATCAAGACCAAGGTCGTTGCCCGCCTCGGCGACACCTCGCACCTGGAGGGCTAAGCCGTGGCGAACGTTGCCGACCTCAAGACCAAGACGGACGACGAACTGTCGGCCGAACTCAACAACCTGAAGCGCGAGCAGTTCAACCTGCGCTTCCAGGCGGCCACCAACCAGCTGGAAAAGCCCAGCCGCGTGCGTGAAGTCCGCCGGTCGATCGCGCAGATCAAGACCCTGCAGACCGAGCGTTCGCGCTCGGCCGCGAAGTAAAGGAAACACACGATGCCCAAGCGCGTGCTGACGGGAACGGTGGTTTCCGACAAGGCTGACAAGACGGTGGTGGTTCGCGTGGAGCGCAAGGTGAAGCATGCGCTCTACGGCAAGATCATCCGCCGTTCGAAGAAGTACCATGCCCATGACGAGGGCAATGTCTACAAGGAAGGCGAAACGGTCCGCATCGAGGAGACCGCTCCGATTTCCAAGCTCAAGACCTGGAAGGTCGTCGAGCGCGTGGACACCCACAAGTCGCCCGAAACGGCGGCCTGAGGCCAGTCACCGGCCGTAAGGGTCGAAAATTCGGACGCGGGGCTGGCCTTTTCCTGTCGGAAAGGTTACAGGCCCGCGCTTCGTGTTTCGAATCTTCCGGCCGAAACCACGAATTCGGAACCGCCGGGACAGTCTCGGTAGGCCAGATAAGAAGGAACCGGATCCATGATCCAGATGCAATCCAATCTTGACGTCGCTGACAACAGCGGCGCCAAGCGCGTCCAGTGCATCAAGGTGCTGGGCGGCTCGAAGCGGCGCTTCGCGAGCGTGGGCGACATCATCGTCGTCTCGATCAAGGAAGCGCAGCCTCGCGGCAAGGTGAAGAAGGGTGACGTGCATCGCGCCGTCATCGTCCGCACCGCCAAGGACATCCGCCGTCCCGACGGTTCGGTGATCCGCTTCGACGGCAACGCCGCCGTGCTGATCAACAAGAACCAGGAGCCGATCGGCACCCGCATCTTTGGCCCCGTCGTTCGTGAGCTGCGCGCAAAGCAGCACATGAAGATCATCAGCCTTGCTCCCGAGGTGCTGTAATGAGCGCTGCGAAGATCAAGAAGGGCGACAAGGTCGTCGTCCTGGCTGGCAAGGACAAGGGCCGTACCGGCGCTGTCCTGGCTGTGCTGCCCAAGGAGGACAAGGTCCTCGTTGAAGGCATCAACGTGCATGCGCGTCACCGCAAGCCCGACCAGTCGAACCCGCAGGGTGGCATCGACCGCAAGCCGGCGCCGCTCCACATTTCGAACGTGGCGGTCGCTGACAAGGGCGGCAAGCCGACCCGCGTCCGTTTCGAGGATCGCGACGGCAAGAAGGTCCGCGTCGCCGTCAAGTCCGGTGAGGTGCTGTAATGGCCGACAAGTACATTCCGCGCTCCAAGGCGCAGTATGATGCCGAAATCGTCAAGGCGATGACCGAGAAGTTCGGCTACAAGAACGTCATGGAAGTGCCCAGGATCGAGAAGATCACGCTCAACATGGGCGTGGGCGAGGCGACCCAGGACAAGAAGAAGGTCACGTCGGCCGCCGAGGAAATGGAACTGATCGCTGGCCAGAAGCCGGTCATCACCAAGGCCCGCAAGTCGATCGCGCAGTTCAAGCTGCGTGAAGGCATGCCGATCGGCGCCAAGGTCACGCTGCGCCGCGAGCGCATGTATGAGTTTCTTGATCGCCTGATCAACATCGCTCTGCCGCGCGTGCGCGACTTTCGTGGTCTCAATCCGAAGAGCTTCGATGGCCGTGGCAACTATGCTTTCGGCATCAAGGAGCAGATCATCTTCCCCGAGATCAACTATGACCGCATCGACAAGGTGCGCGGCATGGACATCATCGTGACCACCACGGCGAAGACGGACGAGGAAGCGCGCGAACTGCTGCGTCTCTTCGGCTTCCCCTTCCCGCTTGAAGAGCAGAAGCAGGCGGCCTGAAAAGGCCCCGCTTCTCTCCCATTGCATAGACAAAGGAAGAGAACTTAAGTCATGGCGAAACTGAGTTCGATCAACAAGAACGAGCGCCGCAAGAAGCTGGTGAAGAAATATGCCGGCCGCTATGCGAAGCTCAAGGCGATCGCGAATGATACCGCGGCCGACGACAGCGATCGTCTGATCGCGCGTCTGAAGATGGCGGAGATCCCCCGCAACGGCAATCCGACCCGCATTCGGAACCGCTGCGAGCTGACGGGGCGTCCTCGCGCTTACTACCGCAAATTCCGTCTCTGCCGCGTGCAGCTGCGTGATCTGGCCAACAAGGGCCTGATCCCCGGCGTCACCAAGTCGAGCTGGTAAGGATCATTTGAGATGGCATTGACCGATCCCCTGGGTGATATGCTCACCCGCATCCGCAACGGGCAGCAGGCGAAGAAGGACAGCGTTGTGTCCCCCGCTTCGAAGCTGCGCGCCCGCGTGCTCGACGTGCTCCAGCGCGAAGGCTATATCCGTGGCTATTCCGAGGAAGCGCTCGGCAAGCACCCCGGCCTGCGCATCGAGCTCAAATATTTCGAAGGCCAGCCGGCGATCAAGCATGTCGCCCGCGTTTCGAAGCCTGGCCGCCGCGTCTATTCGGGTTCCAAGGAACTGCCGGTAGTGCGCAATGGCCTGGGCATCACCATTGTCTCGACGCCCCGCGGCGTTCTGTCCGACGCCGAAGCGCGCGAGCAGAATGTCGGCGGCGAAGTGCTGGCGGAGGTGTTCTGATGAGCCGTACTGGTAAGAAGCCGGTCGCCGTCCCCGCGGGCGTGACCGCCGCCATCGAAGGCGGTCAGCTGTCGGTGAAGGGGCCCAAGGGCTCCCTGTCGCTGCCGCTGGCCGACGAAGTGACCTACAGCATCGAAGACGGTTCGATCGCCGTGAAACCTGCCAATGACAGCAAGCGCGCTCGCGCTTTCTGGGGCATGCAGCGCACGCTGATCCAGAACCTGATCACCGGCGTGACCGAGGGTTTCTCCAAGAAGCTGCTGATCACCGGTGTCGGCTACCGCGCCAACGCCCAGGGCAAGACCCTGAAGCTACAGCTCGGCTATTCGCATGACGTCGATTTCGCGGTGCCTGAAGGCATCGAGATCAAGACCCCGGATAACACCACGGTCGAGATCAGCGGCATCGACAAGCAGAAGGTGGGTCAGGTTGCCGCCGAGATCCGCCGCTGGCGCAAGCCCGAACCCTATAAGGGCAAGGGCATCAAGTACGCCGGCGAGTTCATCTTCCGCAAGGAAGGGAAGAAGAAGTAAGATGGCAAAGCTTTCCCTCTTCGCGCGGCGCCGCCGCCGCGTTCGCACCGCGCTCAAGGCGGTTTCGGGCCACAAGCCCCGCCTGAGCGTCCATCGTTCGGGCCGTCACATCTATGCCCAGATCATCGACGACGCCCAGGGCAAGACCCTGGCCGCCGCTTCGACCCTGGACAAGGATGTGCGCGGCAAGACCGGCGCTACTTCCGAAGCTGCTGCCGATGTCGGCAAGCGCGTCGCTGCCGCTGCTACGGCGGCGGGCGTCACCAAGGTCGTGTTCGACCGCGGTGGCTTCCTGTTCCATGGCCGCGTCAAGGCGCTGGCCGATGCCGCCCGTGAAGGCGGGCTGGAGTTCTGATCATGGCTGACGAAAACGAAATCCAGGCCCAGCCGGGCGCACCCGCCGCTGTCGAAGGCGGCGAGCAGCAGACCGAGGGCCGTGGTCCCGGTCGTGGCCGTGGCCGTGGCGGCGATCGCAACCGTGGCGAGCGGGGCGGCCGTGGCCGTCGCGACGACCGTCGCGGCAACCGTGACGAGGAGCAGGGCGAGGAGCTGATCGAGAAGCTGGTGCACATCAACCGCGTCTCGAAGACCGTCAAGGGCGGCAAGCGCTTCGGCTTCGCGGCTCTGGTCGTCGTCGGCGATGGCAAGGGCCGTGCGGGCTTCGGCCATGGCAAGGCGCGCGAAGTGCCCGAAGCCATCAGCAAGGCGACCGCTTCGGCCAAGAAGGCGATGGTTCGCGTCCCGCTGAAGGAAGGCCGCACGCTGCACCATGACGGCCTTGGCCATTTCGGTGCGGGCAAGGTGACGGTCCGTTCGGCGCCTGCCGGTACGGGCATCATCGCCGGTGGTCCTATGCGCGCCGTGTTTGAAAGCCTCGGCGTCGCTGACGTCGTGACCAAGTCGAACGGCACGTCGAACCCCTACAACATGATCCGTGCGACCTTCGCGGCGCTGGGCGAGCAGACCAGCCCGAAGTCGGTGGCGCAGCGCCGTGGCAAGAAGGTCGCCGACCTTCTCCGCCGTGGCGGCGCCTCGGCCGAAGTCGCGCAGGCTGACGCCGAAGCGATTGCGGAGTAACTGACATGGCGAAGATCAAGATCAAGCAGATCGGTTCGCCGATCCGCCGCCCCGAAGCTCAGAAGAAGATTCTGATCGGCCTGGGCCTTGGCAAGATGCACCGCGTGGTGGAGCTGGAAGACACCGCGGAAGTCCGCGGCGCCATCAAGAAGCTGCCCCATATGGTGGAAGTGGTCGAAGGCTGAACCCTTCGTTCACAAGGAATGAGGCGGAAGAGGGGGCGACCCCTCTTTCGTTTTTTGTGAAAGGGCGCTAATGGCGCGCCCTCTTTGTTGTCCCGCGATCGCGCGGGGCTGCGCGAACATAGCGAAAGCGAGTGCACGACATGACCAAGCTTAACGAACTCAATGACAATGCAGGTGCCCGCAAGGGCCGGATGCGCGTCGGCCGTGGTATCGGCTCGGGCAAGGGCAAGACCGCGGGCCGGGGCCAGAAGGGTGCGAAGGCGCGTTCGGGCGTCAGCATCAACGGCTTCGAGGGCGGCCAGATGCCGCTCCACATGCGTCTGCCGAAGCGTGGCTTCAACAACATCTTCGCCAAGGATTACGCGATCGTGAACCTCGGCGCGGTGCAGAAGGCGATCGATGCGGGCAAGCTGGACGCCAACGCGACCATCGACCATGCGGCGCTCAAGGCCGCTGCCCTCGCTCGTGGTGGCAAGGACGGCGTGCGCCTGCTCGGAAAGGGCGAACTGACGGCGAAGGTCAACCTGCTGGTTGCCGGAGCGTCGAAGGGCGCGGTTGAAGCGGTCGAGAAGGCTGGCGGCAAGGTAGAGGTGATCGCTGTCGTCCCGGCTGCGGAAAAGGCTGCCGCCAAGAAGGGTACTGCCAAGGCCGCCAAGAAGGGTTGAGCCAAACACAGGCTTGCAAGCATGGCCCCGCTGCCCGATATGGGTGAGCGGGGCTATGTGTTTCCGGGCTGGATAGGCGTAACGATCCTTCCCTTTCTTCGTTGGTGTCGAGCGCGGTCGAGACACGATGAAGGTGCCGAACCCGTTTTTCGACAGGCGCGAAACGAACGGGTGAGGGGGCAGCGCGAAGGACGGGCTGCTCGCGGACTTTGTCGCATCATCGGCAAATCCCGGTTCGACAGCGCCCCATGACCCCGCTAAGGGATTAGCGATTCAGGCTGGAGCGAAGACTTCGGCCAAGAGTGTTTTGAAGGGCAGCCAAGATGGCATCGAGAGCCGACCAGCTCGCATCCAATCTCAGCCTGGCGAAGTTCAGCCAGGCGACCGACCTAAAAAAGCGCCTGTGGTTCACACTGGGCGCGCTGATCGTGTTTCGTTTTCTGAGCTTCGTGCCGCTGCCGGGCGTCGATCCGACCGCGCTGTCGCAGCTTTACCAGCAGACGAATGGCGGCATCCTCGACATCTTCAATACCTTTTCGGGCGGTTCGCTCTCGCGCATGAGCCTGATCGCGCTCGGCGTGATGCCCTATATCACGGCATCGATCGTGGTGCAGCTCGCCGCCAGCCTTTCGCCGCAGCTCGCCGCGATCAAGAAGGAAGGCGAGAGCGGGCGCAAGAAGCTCAACCAATATACCCGCTACGGCACGGTCGGCCTGACCGCCGTTCAGGGCTATTTCATCGCGGTCGGCCTGGAAAGCTTCGGCGCGCAGTCGGGCGTGCAGGCGGTGGTCGATCCGGGCATGCTGTTCCGGGTCGCGGCGGTTATCTCGCTGATCGGCGGCACCATGTTCCTGATGTGGCTGGGTGAGCAGATCACCTCGCGCGGGATTGGTAACGGCGTGTCGCTCATCATCATGGCGGGCATCGTCGCGCAGCTGCCGGTGACGCTCAGCAACCTGTTCAAGTCCGGCAGCGAAGGGTCGATCTCCGGCCTGCTGATCATGCTGATCCTGGTCATGGCGGCTGGCCTGATCCTGCTGATCTGCTTCATGGAGCGGGCGCAGCGCCGGGTGCTGATCCAGTATCCCAAGCGCCAGACGCGCCAGGGGATCATGCAGGCGGATCGCAGCCATCTTCCGCTCAAGGTCAACACCGCTGGCGTCATTCCGCCGATCTTCGCCAGTTCGCTGTTGCTGATGCCGCTCACCATCTCGCAGTTTGCCGGGAATACGGTCGCGGGTGAAAGCCGCCTGGGCGATTTCGTGCTGACGCTGAACCAGTATCTGTCCCATGGCAGCCCGGTCTATATGGCGCTCTATGGCCTGGGCATCGTCTTCTTCTGCTTCTTCTACACGGCTGTCGTGTTCAACCCGGAAGAGACAGCGGACAATCTCAAGCGCAACGGCGGGTTCATTCCCGGCATCCGTCCGGGCAAGAACACCGAAAATTATCTCGATTATGTGCTGACCAGGATCACGGTGATTGGCGCGGCCTATCTGGCGCTGATCTGCCTGGTGCCGGAATTCGCTATCGCGCGGGCCGGTATTCCCTTCTATCTGGGCGGCACCAGCCTGTTGATCGTGGTCAATGTGACGGTGGATACCGTTACCCAGATTCAGAGCCATCTGCTGGCGCATCAATATGGCGACCTGATCAAGAAGGCGAAGTTGAAAGGCCGCCTGCGCTAAGCGCGCGGGCCAGCAAAGCGCACAACAGGGGAGAATGCGCGCATGAATATCATCCTGCTCGGCCCTCCGGGAGCTGGCAAGGGGACCCAGGCCAGCCGTCTGGTCGAGGATCGCGGCATGGTGCAGCTATCGACGGGCGACATGCTGCGTGCAGCGGTGAAGGCGCAGACGCCGGTCGGGCTCAAGGCGAAGGCAGTGATGGAAGCCGGAGAGCTGGTGTCGGACGAGATCGTTTCGGGCATTATCGGCGAAGCGCTGGACGGCCTGCCTGCGGAAACCGGCGTCATCTTCGACGGCTATCCGCGCACGGAGGCGCAGGCCCACTCGCTCGATGCCATCCTTGCGGACCGGGGCCGTTCACTCGACCATGTGATCGAGCTTGAAGTGGACGAAGACGCGCTGGTGGAACGTATCACCGGCCGTTTCACCTGCGCCAGCTGTGGCGAGGGTTATCACGATACGTTCAAGACGCCGAAGATTGCCGACACTTGCGACAGATGCGGCGCTCATGAATTCAAGCGGCGTCCCGACGACAATGAGGAAACGGTGCGCACGCGCATGGCGGAATATCGTGCCAAGACCGCGCCGATCCTGCCGATCTACGAAGCGCGGGGCATCGTGTCGCGCGTCGATGGCATGGCCGATATGGGCGAAGTGACGAAGGCGATCGCCGCGATCTTGGACGGCGGCAAGGGCTGAGCTAAACTCCCGCTGGCATCGTTCGGGGGGGAGGCTCATCCGCTATCGTCTGGAGTATCTGGCCGCAGTCCTGTTGTTCGCGCCCATGCCCGCACAGGCAGAGGTCAGGTCGGCAAGCGACATAGGCTTCGCTGTCGAGAGCAGCGTCGATGTCGCTGCGGACGCCGCCCACATCTACGCCCTGTTGGGATCGCCCCAGCGCTGGTGGAAAGGCGCGCATAGCTATTCGGGCAACGCGGCCAATCTCAGCCTGCAATTAAGGGCAGGCGGATGTTTTTGCGAGACATTGCCACAGGCGCATGGCGAGGCTGGCGGCGTCGAACATGCCCGCATCATCTATGCATTGCCGGGCAAGCATCTGCGGCTGTCAGGCGCGCTGGGGCCGCTGCAGGCCGAAGCCGTCACTGGTACGCTGAACTTCGATATCACCCCCCATGCACGTGGCGCGCGCGTGACCCTGACCTATGTGGCCGGAGGCTATTTGCGTGGCGGCGGAGCTGCGATTGCGCCTGCGGTGGATAAAGTGCTTGGCGAACAGTTGGAGAGCCTCAAGCATGCTGCGGAGGCGGGCAAGAGGGTGCGCGGTTCTCCACCTGCGAGATGAGGCTGGCGTTTGGCGGGTGATTCACGCGGAGCGCGGAGGCGCGGAGTGACGTTGCGAACTGGAGAATAGAGGTTCGCGCAGAGCCCGCAGAAGACGCAGAGGGTTCTAACTTTGGAGATGCCTTGAACGGACTTGTTTAGGTCCGGCGAAAGCCGCTTGATAATGTCACTCCGACGTCGGGCGGTGAGTTCAAGGGAGCCGGAGCAGAGCTGTGAAGGATGCTCCGCGTCTCCGCGCCTTCGGGTGAACCCGAAAGATCAAAGAACTGTTGGTCCCCTGCGATCTTCGCGCTTCTGCGCAAAAACATTCTTTCGGAGCCTTTCATTTGCTTAGCTAACAATGCGATGGCGATACCTTAGGGCACCACGACGCAGAAAAATGAAGGTTAACAACAGTCTCTTAACCACGATCTTAACGGATACGTTGCTCTTTTATTGCTAACGCGCAACTGTGAGTGAAGCCATCCCCTCGCGTTCCCGTCTGACGGAACTCGATGCCTTGCGCGGCATAGGCGCGCTGTGCGTGCTGATATTCCATTATTCCACCCGTTTTCACGAGCTGTTCCCGCAGGCGGCGCATGTGCCGTTCAGCTTTCCAGGCGGCAACTACCGGGTGCTGCTGTTCTTCACCATTTCGGGCTTTGCAATCTTCTTCACGCTCGACCGGATCGGCAGCATCAGGGACTTTGCCGTCAACCGCTTCGCGCGGCTCTATCCGGCTTATCTTGCCGCCATGCTGCTGACCTTGTCGATCGAATATCTGGCGAGCGCGACCCAGCTTCTGATCGGCCCGGAGGCGATCCTCGCCAACTTCACCATGTTGCAGGGCTTTGCGTTTCTTCCCGAAGTCGACGGGGCCTATTGGACGCTGACGGTGGAGATTGCATTCTATGCCTGCATGATCACGCTGTGGAAGGGGATCGGCCTCAAGCGGCTGGAGCCGGTGCTTGCGCTGTGGCTCGTGGTCCGCTGGCTCTATGCGCTGTCGCCCGACATGCCCGAACGCATCGTGATGCTGCTGGTCCTGCGTTATGTACCCTTCTTCGTTATCGGCATGCTGACATACCGGGTCTGGTCGGGACAGCGTAGCTGGAAGCAGCAATGTCCTTATGCCGCGCTCGCGCTGTTGTCGGTCGTGACCATGGAAAGCTGGGACGTGGCCGTGATGGCCTGTATCCTGCTGGCGGGCTTTGCCGCGCTGATCGCCGGGCGGCTGCATGTCGTCGCCGTGCGTCCGCTGATCTGGATGGGCGGGATCAGCTATTCCTTCTACCTGATCCACCAGCATGTCGGCTTCGTCGTGATGCTGAGGATGGCCGATGCGGGCTGGAGCCCCTGGGTTGCCTTCGTCGCGGCATTTCTGGTCGCGCTGATATTAGGCACTGCCATCAACCGCCTGGTCGAGCGCCCCGCAGGCGAGGCGATCCTCAACTGGTGGAAACGGCACCGGATCAAGCGGGACGCACGGGCGGCCATGGTCGCCAGCCAGGCATGAAAAGGGCGCTGCGGCAACGACCGGCAGCGCCCCTTCTTTCGTGAAAGCTGGCCGGCTTACTGCGCGACCGGCGCGGCGGCCGCAGCATTGGCGGGCAGGCCGCCCAGCTGCGTCACCAGCTTCGTATAGGCGTCCAGATAGGCGAGCACGATGACCTGCCCGATTTCGGTATTCTGATAGCCGCCAGCCCCTGCCGCAGCGAAACCGCCCCACCAGCCAGCACCGCCACCGCCGCCGAAGCTGAGGTCCGACTTGCGGGCATAGCCCTCGGTCAGCGCTTCTTCTTCGGTGGTGCGGGCGTTGACAACCGAGAGGGTGACATTCGCCTCACTCTTCTTGATCGAGATGCCGCCAGCCAGAGCGCCCAGCGTCCGGCCGCCCAACAGGCCGCCGATCATGCCGCCAAAGGCATTGCCGCCGCTATTCTTGTTCGAAGAGACGATGTCGGGCTGGAGGAAATAGTCCGCCGCCTTCACCTGGCCACGGCCAAGGTTCGACCCGGCCTGAAGCTCGCCCGAATCCGCCATGGCGCGTTCCATGTTGCGGCTGGCCATGGCGCGTCCGCGATTGACGAGGCCGAAGCAGCCCGATTGCTGGATGAAGACCTTCAGGATCGCTTCGGGGCTTCCCAGGTTCAATTCACGCCACCACTGATTGTCGGGCTCGACAATGGCGACGGTGCCCAGCCGCTTGGTGCAGCGGGGGATTTCGACGGTTTTCTTGGCTTGCTGCTGACGCGCGGAAGACCCCTTGTCAGCGGCGAGCGCCGGAGACGCCGTAGCGGCCAGAGCGGCTGCGGCAGCGATGAACGACGTGAACGTGCGCATGGATTTGCACCCCCTGAGGAAAGTTGCGATCTGTTATGTGTAGTTGGCCACCCGTTAGTGGGGCCAAGCTCTAGCACAACCGCATTACCGTTCAAGCAAGCCGTGAGCGGTGCATGCGCGAGTGCTGCTGACAGGCCCGCAAATGGCTGCTATCGGCGCGGGCCATGACCGATCTTTCGCACATCCGTAACTTCTCGATCATCGCGCATATCGACCATGGCAAGTCGACGCTCGCGGACCGGCTGATCCAGCGCACCGGGGGCCTGACCGACCGTGAGATGTCGGCGCAGGTGCTCGACAATATGGATATCGAGAAGGAGCGGGGGATCACCATCAAGGCGCAGACCGTGCGCCTGGATTATGTGGCGAAGAATGGCGAAACCTATGAGCTGAACCTGATGGACACGCCGGGCCATGTCGACTTCGCCTATGAGGTCAGCCGGTCGCTGGCTGCGTGCGAGGGCGCTCTGCTGGTCGTCGATGCGGCGCAGGGGGTGGAGGCGCAGACGCTGGCCAATGTCTATCAGTCGATCGAGCATGATCATGAGATCGTGCCCGTGCTCAACAAGATCGACCTGCCCGCCGCCGAACCGGAGAAGGTGCGCGCGGAAATCGAGGAGGTGATCGGCCTCGACGCGTCGGAAGCGGTGCTGGCGAGCGCAAAATCCGGCATCGGCATCGATGAGGTGCTGGAAGCGATCGTCGCGAAGATCCCGCCGCCCAAGGGCGACCGCGACGCCCCGCTGGAGGCGATGCTGGTCGATAGCTGGTATGATCCTTATCTGGGCGTCGTCATCCTGGTGCGCGTCGTCAACGGCGTCATCAAGAAGGGTCAGAACATCAAGTTCATGATCGGCGGCACCGAGCATCTGATCGACCGTGTCGGGTGCATGCGCCCGAAGATCGAGTCTCTGCCGGAGCTTGGCCCCGGCGAGATCGGCTTCATCACCGCGCAGATCAAGGATATCAGCCAGACCCGCGTCGGCGACACCATCACCACGGTGAAGAACCCGGCGAAGGAGCCGCTGCCGGGCTTCAAGGAAGTGCAGCCGGTGGTTTTCTGCGGCCTCTTCCCGGTGGACGCCAATGATTTCGAGAAGCTGCGCGACAGCATCTCCAAGCTGCGGCTGAACGATGCGAGCTTTTCATTCGAAATGGAAACCTCGGCCGCGCTCGGCTTCGGCTTCCGTTGCGGCTTCCTGGGGCTGCTGCATCTGGAGATCATTCAGGAGCGGCTGACGCGGGAATATGATCTTGACCTGATCACCACCGCGCCCTCGGTGGTCTATGAGATGCATATGAAGGACGGGGAGGTGAAGCATCTTCACAACCCGGCCGACATGCCTGACCCCAACCATATCGAGATAATCGAGGAACCGTGGATCGAGGCGATCATCTACTGCCCCGATGAATATCTGGGCTCGATCCTGAAACTTTGCCAGGACCGGCGCGGCATCCAGAAGAACCTGACCTATGTCGGCGGCCGCGCGCAGGTCACTTATGAACTGCCGCTCAACGAAGTGGTATTCGACTTTTACGACCGCCTGAAATCGATCAGCCGGGGCTATGCCAGCTTCGACTATCATCAGATCGGCACCCGCGAGGGCGATCTGGTCAAGATGAGCATCCTCGTCAACAATGAGCCGGTCGACGCGCTGTCGATGATCGTCCACCGCAGCGCCGCCGAAGCGCGCGGGCGGCATATGTGTGAGCGCTTGAAGGACCTGATCCCCCGCCACCTCTTCAAGATCCCGATCCAAGCGGCGATCGGCGGCAAGGTGATCGCGCGCGAGACCATCGCGGCGATGCGCAAGGATGTGACCGCGAAATGCTATGGCGGCGACATCACCCGCAAGAAGAAGCTGCTGGAAAAGCAGAAAGAGGGCAAGAAGCGGATGCGCGAATATGGGTCGGTCCAGATTCCGCAGGAGGCGTTTATCGCGGCCTTGCGGATGGGGGATGAGAGTTAAGCCCCTCCGCTACCCCTACTCCGTTCGGACTGAGCCGAGGCGAAAGGCATGAGGCTTCGCCTCGCTCGGCATAGCCCTTCGACTTCGCTCAGGGTGACGGAGTTCTGGGCCCGTGTGCGCGCAACCTCTCTCCTCCTGCCGGGTTCTTGCGCTGGTCAGGAGATCGCGCGATGAAGCAGGAACCCGAGCCCGGCGACAAGGTCAGCTGGAAAAGCCATGGCGGAGAGGCGCATGGCAAGGTGGTGAAGAAGCAGACCAGCCCAACCCGGATCAAGGGGCACAAGGTCGCGGCTTCAAAGGACAATCCGCAGTTCATCGTCGAAACCGGCGAGGGCAAGCGCGCCGCGCACAAGAAGGAAGCATTAGCCAAGGATTGACGCGGGCGGCCCATCCATGATGATGTCCGGCGGCCTTTCTGGACGGGACGAATGATGAGCGACGCCTGGTTGTATGACGAACATCCCGCAATGTTCCGCGCGCATCCGTTCCTGTTCCTGCTGCTGCTGATATCCGTGGCCGGGCTGCTGGCGATCGGCGTCTGGTGGCTGCGGGTGAAAGGTGAGCGGCTGGCGCTGTCCGACCGCGAGGTGCTGATGGAGCGGGGGCTGCTGTCGAAGCAGCGGACGGAGATCGCCCTGTCCAGCATCCGCAGCGTGCGCATCACCCAGAGCTTTGGCCAGCGCATTTTCGACGTGGGCAATGTCGAGCTTTTCAGCGCCGGGGACATGGCCGAAATCGCCATCAAATCCATGCCGCGCCCGGGGCGCATCCGCAACATCGCCGCGTCGCGCAATGTGGACCTGCTGCCGCAGCGCTGATCAATTCGCAGCGCCCCCCTTGACCTTGCGCCGATTTATTTCGACCATAGGCAAGTGAAGGGCCCTTCAAGAGCCTGCATCCGGGAAAGGACGCCACTGGGTGACGCCGCTTCGCAATGACGCGCGCGGCAGTTGCAAGGGGTTTGCCGTTCATGGCGTTGCCGGTGATGCTTTCGCTGCCCGATCTGACCGAACAGGAGCGGGAGGAGGTCAGGCAGGCCTGCGGGTTCGCCTGCGTCCGCTGCGGCGTCACCATCTATCGCTATCTGCGCCTGCCTGACGCGGCGCAGGCGACTTTGCTCTGCCCCACCTGTCACGGACTGGTGGAAGAGGGGCGGCTGACGGCCGCGCAGGTGCACGGTTTCCATACCAATCCGGTCGTCCGCCAGCGCCATTTCGCGCGGGATCGCCTGCCTTTTTCGCCCGAACTGCCGATGCTGATCATCGGGGGCACGCGGCTGTTGCGCGATACGCCGATCCCGCTGGTGCTGGACGGAGAGCCGATCATGATGTTCGCCCCGCCGCGCCGCAGCCGGGGAGCGACGCGGATCAGCCTGCGCATGGGCGCGCCCGACGGATCGCCCGTGCAGGTGATCAACGGCAATGAATGGCTGCCCACGGACGGGAGCTGGCATTTCCTGCTGCGCGGCGACCGGTACAGCATCATGGCGGCGCGCGGGGAGGGGCTGGCGGTCCTGCGCATCGTCGCGCGCAACCGGATCGCGGTGGAGCATCTGCGCACCACCATCCGCGGACGGCGGCTGGAGGTCACGCCCGACTGGCTGGAAATTGACGGGAAGCGCTATGTCGACCGGATCGGCAGCGGGGCGCTGGTGGGGTTGGAATGTTGAGCGCCCCGCGATAGGATTTGGGTGACATAAGTGACACGACAAAGGCACGGAAAAGCGCCGTTTTCGCGTACCGGGTCCAACATTATGTTAAATTTTCAAAGAGCGAGTTGAGCCTAGCGCGTAACCGGGCCTGTAGGACAGAGGAAAATTCAGGCGGAATTTGCGCGCGCCTGTTGCGGCGGGCGGGTCGCGGCTGGGAGGCGGGCTTTTGGAAATCCTCCTGCGCCGCAGGCGTGGGGAGGGGCGTCAGGCGCGCGGGGAAGGTTGCGCTATTTCCCCTCCACCAGCCTGTGGCTGGTCCTCTTCCCCATCCTTGATGGGGAGGATTGGGTGGGTAGCCGCAGGACAAAGCGCGGCGCATGCGCGCGTGGATGCATCCTTGATGGGAGATGGGGAGATTGGTGGTCAGCCGCAGCGGGCGGAGGTGATCAGCATCTGGTCGTCATAGCTGACGGTCAGGCGGTCGGCGCGGAAGTCCATGGTCATGGCCATGCCCGGCGCGCCCCAGCGCAGGGTGCGCGCGCCCGAAGCCTGTAGCAACTGCGCGCCGATGCCGGCGCTCGCCTTCTGGCCGGTGAAGCGGTCCAGCCCTTCGTTCCTGCACGGCCCTTCGGCGGCGGCGGGCGGTGTCGCGGGGCCTTCGCCGCCAGCGCCGGTGCAGGCCGCCACCAGCGGGAGAAGAACAAAGGCTGCTGCCCGGATCATCATCATCGCTCCTATTCGGTCCGCGTCATTTTCAGGCGGCCGCCCTTCACCGTGAAGGCCAGGCGTCCTTCCACCAGATCAACGGCGTCGCGGCCGAATTGTTCATAGCGCCAGCCTTGCAGGATCGGCAGATCCTCGCGCACGCCAGCGGCCAGCGCGTCGATATCGTCGCTCCGCGCGATCAGGCGGGCGGCGACGTTGATGTCGCGCGAGCGGATCTTGAGCAGCAGCTTCAAAAGGTCCGCCACCAGCGCGCCGTCCTTGCCCAGCCCCGGCCGCTTGGGGTCGCGTTCGGGCATCTCGTCCTTGTCGAGAGGCTTGTGGCTGCCCAGCGCCGCCATCAGCCGCGCGCCGATATCGTTGGTCTTCCACGTGGCGGACAGGCCGCGCACCTTGCCAAGATCATCCTGGGTGCGGGGCGGGTGGCTGGCGATGTCGGCCAGCGTTTCATCCTTGACGATGCGGCCGCGCGGCAGATTCTTGTCCTGCGCCTCGATCTCGCGCCAGGCGGCGAGGGCCTTGAGCCGTCCCAGCACATCGGCCTTGCGGCTGGCGATGCGGACGCGCTTCCACGCTTCCTCAGGCTCGTTCACGTAATTTGCGGGATCGCTGATGCGCTCCATCTCCTGATCCAGCCAGTCGCCCCGGCCGGTGCGCTTCAATTCCTCCAGCATCTTGGGGAAAATCTGGATAAGATAGGTGACGTCGCCGATCGCATAGTCGATCTGCCGCTTGTCGAGCGGACGGCGGCCCCAGTCGGTGAAGCGCGCGCCCTTGTCGAGCTGCACGCCCAGCCATGCGTCGACGAGGTTGCCGTAGCCGATCTGCTCGCCAAGGCCGAGCGCCATGGCCGCGATCTGCGTATCGAACAGCGGATGGGGCGTCTTTCCGGTCAGGTTATAGATGATCTCAAGATCCTGCCCACCCGCGTGAAAGACTTTCAGTACATCCTCATTGTCCACCAGCAGGTCGAGCAGAGGGGAAAGGTCCAGGCCCGGCGCCTTCGGGTCAATGGCGGCCGCTTCATTGCCGTCCGCCACCTGGACGAGGCAGAGGTCGGGCCAATAGCTGTTTTCACGCATGAACTCGGTATCGACCGCGATATAGGGCGATTTGGCGATCCGGGCACAAAATTGGGCGAGTGTCTTGCTGTCGGTGATCAGCGGATGGATTTGCATATGGTCTTCGATCTTATTATGGCCTGGCCCGTCGCTCACGGGCTCGTCAATGCTTGACAAGACCGCCCATAGCGGGGCGGCGGCACTTTGTCATTTCCGTAAAACGAAGCTGAAAGATACAAACGCCATGCACGCCTATCGCACTCATACTTGCGGCGCCCTGACTTCGGCCGAAGTCGGCAATGAGGTGCGCGTGTCCGGCTGGGTGCATCGCAAGCGCGATCATGGCGACCTGGTCTTCATCGACCTGCGCGATCATTATGGCATGGTGCAGATCGTCACGGAGGTGGATGGTCCCGTCTTCAAGGTGATCGAATCGCTGCGCGCCGAAAGCGTGGTGACGGTGACCGGCAAGGTGGTGGCGCGTGCGGCGGAGGCGGTGAACCCCAACCTGCCCACCGGCGAGATCGAGATCCGCGCGCTGGACGCGACGCTGCTGTCCGCCGCCGCCGACCTGCCGCTGCCGGTGGCGGGGGAGCAGGAATATCCCGAAGATATTCGCCTGCGCTACCGCTTCCTGGACCTGCGGCGCGAAACGCTGCACGGCAATATCGTCAAGCGCACCAAGATCATCTCCGACATGCGCCGCCGCATGGAAGGGGCGGGCTTCACCGAATATTCGACGCCGATCCTGACGGCGAGCAGCCCGGAAGGCGCGCGCGACTTTCTGGTGCCCAGCCGCATTCATGCCGGGAAATTCTATGCCCTGCCGCAGGCGCCGCAGCAATATAAGCAGCTTCTGATGGTCGCTGGCTTCGACCGCTATTTCCAGATCGCGCCCTGCTTCCGCGACGAGGACCCGCGCGCCGACCGGCTGCCGGGCGAATTCTACCAGCTTGACCTGGAAATGAGCTTCGTCACGCAGGAGGATGTGTGGAACACGATGGAGCCGGTGATCGCCCAGGTGTTCGAACAGTTTGCCGATGGCAAGCCGGTGACCCCGGCGGGCAGCTTTCCGCGCATCCCCTATGATGAAGCGATCCTGAAATATGGGTCGGACAAGCCCGACCTGCGCAACCCCATCCTGATCAAGGACGTGACGGAGCATTTCCACGGCTCCGGCTTCGGCATCTTCGCGTCGCTGGTGGAGAGCGGCAGCGTGATCCGCGCGATCCCCGCGCCGGGCGCCGGGGCGGGCAGCCGGAAATTCTTCGACGACATGAACAATTGGGCGCGGTCCGAAGGCTATTCGGGCCTTGGCTATATCAACATCAAGGATGGCGTGCCCGGCGGCCCCATCGCCAAGAATCATGGCGAGGAACGGACCGCGAAGCTGATCGAGGCGCTGGGCCTTGGCCCCAATGACGGCGTGTTCTTCGCGGCGGGCAAGGAAAGCCAGGCGGCCAAGCTGGCGGGGCTGGCGCGCGTCCGCGTGGGCGAGCAGCTCGACCTGATCGACAAGGATCGTTTCGAACTGTGCTGGATCGTCGATTTCCCCTTCTACGAATATGATGAGGAAACCAAGTCGGTCGACTTCGCGCACAACCCCTTCTCCATGCCGCAGGGCGGGATGGACGCGCTGGAGCATCAGGACCCGCTGACGATCAAGGCGTTCCAATATGACATGGTCTGCAACGGCTATGAAATCGCGTCGGGATCTATCCGCAACCAGTCGCCGGACCTGATGGTCAAGGCGTTCGAGAAGGTGGGCCTCAGCCAGCAGGATGTGGAGGAGCGTTTCGGCGGCCTCTATCGCGCCTTCCAATATGGCGCGCCGCCCCATGGCGGCATGGCCGCTGGCGTGGACCGCATCGTCATGCTGCTGTGCGGCGCGCAGAACCTGCGCGAGGTGACGCTGTTCCCGATGAACCAGCGCGCCGAGGACCTGCTGATGGGCGCGCCCTCGCCCGCCGAGTTCAAGCAGTTGCGCGAACTGCACATCCGGGTGGTGGAGCCGCAGGCGAAGGGCTGATACACCGGGCGTTGCGCTGGGGTTTTTCGCGCAGAGGCGCAGAGGGCGCAGACGGGAAGGTTCTGCGTTTTCTGCGGGCCGTGTGCTTTTTTTGTTCACGCGGAGGCGCGGAGGCGCGGAGTGATTTTTCTCCGCGTCTCCGCGTCTCTGCGTGAGTCATTCTTCTTTGCGGCCGCATCATTGGGGTTGAGTGCTGGCGCGCATTGCGCTGGGATTTTTCGCGCAGAGGCGCGGAGGGCGCAGACGGGAAGGGTCTGGGTTTTCTGCGGGCAGTGTTCTTTTGTTCACGCGGAGGCGCGGAGACGCGGAGTGATTTTTTCTCCGCGCCTCCGCGTCTCCGCGTGAGTCATTCTTCTTTGCGGCCGCATCATCGGGATTGAGCGCTGGCGCGCATTGCGCTGGGGATTTTGGCGCAGGGGCGCAGATGGAAGGCTCTGCGTCCTCTGCGCCTCTGCGCGCACTTTTGATCACGCGGCGACGGGGAGTGACGTCTTCTCCGCGCCTCCGCGTGAACCATTTCTTCCCTGCGCTCACCCGCGCGCGATTTGACTTTTCCTTGTGCCGCGCGTTGCTTCATTGTGACGGGAAAGGAGACGTTCATGGCCATCGACCTTGCCGATTATGAGAAGGGCAAGCCTTTCAAGGGCGATTATGACGCCGAACTCGACAAGTTGCAGGAGCGGCTGGCGAAGATTCAGGTGGCGCATGTCATTCATGACCGGCGGTCGGTGATCCTGTTCGAAGGCTGGGACGCGGCGGGCAAGGGGGGCATCATCAAGCGCATGACGGCGCAATGGGACCCGCGCTTTTACCGGGTCTGGCCGATCGCCGCTCCGTCGGCGGAGGAATGCGACCATCATTTCCTCTGGCGCTTCTGGACCCGGCTGCCCGCGGGCCGCAACATCGCGGTGTTCGATCGAAGCTGGTATGGGCGGGTGCTGGTGGAGCGGGTGGAGGGCTTTTGTTCGAAGGCGGAATGGAAGCGCGCCTATGACGAGATCAACGCATTCGAAAAGCAGCAGGCGGATGCGGGCACCAACATCGTGAAGCTGTTTGTGCACATCACCCAGGAAATGCAGGACAAGCAGCTTGCCGAACGGCTCGACACGCCGTGGAAGCGGTGGAAGACGGGCGCGGACGATTATCGCAACCGCGCGCGGCGGGCGGATTATCTCGACGCCCTGGCGGATATGTTCGACAAGACCGACAGCAAATATGCGCGCTGGCAGGTGATCGACAATAATGACCGGAAATCGGGACGGCTGGCGGCGATGAAGCATGTCGCCAGGACGCTGGAAAAGCTGGTGCCGATGGATTTCCCGGAGGCGGACCCGGAAGTGGTGAAGCTGGCGCAGCAGGCTTTTGGCTATGAGCCGAAGAAAATCGCCTGAAAACAGCCTGTTGTCATCGAATTGTCATAAAAGCCTAACCCGGCATTTACCATTTCCGGGTTAACCGGCCCGCATGTACTTACCCAAGGCACACGATCCGCTGACCGGCGATGCGCCAGCCAAGGCGGCGGAGGGCGGATTGCACCTGATCGCGTCCGCGCCCGTCATCCGCCTGGGCCAGCCGCTGAGCGAGGCGGTGGAGCATTTCCAGCGCGACCCGCATCTGCGCCTGCTGCCGGTGCTGGATGATGAGGATAGCCCGGCGGGCGCGATCTACGAATGGGACATGCGCCGCATCCTGTTCAATCCCTTTGGCCATGCGCTGCTGCGCAACCCCAGTTTCGGCGGGCGGCTGGACGATCATGTCCGGCGCTGCCCGGTGGTGGACCGGCGCGCGAGCGTGGAAACGCTGATCGACATCTATGCGGCGCAAGACAGGTCCTGCGAAGGGCTGATCGTGGTGGAGCAGGGGCGCTATGCCGGGGTCGTGAGCGGCCAGCTTCTGCTGGGGCTGACGGCGGAGCGGGACGCGCGGCTGGCGCTGGCGCGGGCGGCGCGGCTGGAACGGATCACGGGCGAAAGCGCCACTTTCCGGCGCGATGTGGAGGTACTGACGGCCGAACTGGTGAAGGCGGCGGACATGCTGTCCAGCTTTTCCGTCGAAGCGGCGGAGCAGGCGGTGGACAACAGCCAGGCGGCGGGCGGCATGGCGATCGCGGCGGCGCAGACGGCCGATGCGCTGTCGGGCATCGCGGCTTCGGGCACGGAACTGGGGCAGTTGTTCCTGTCGGTCGAGGAAGAGGTGCGCGAAGCGGGCGAGGCGCTGCGCAAGGCCGTCGAACAGGCGCGGCTTGGATCGGCGCACAGCCAGGCGCTGATGGTCGAGGCGGACGGCATCGGCGAGATCACCGCCGTGATCGACGGCATCGCGCGCGCCACGACGACGCTGGCGCTCAACGCGGGGATAGAAGCCGCGCGGGCCGGTGAGGCGGGGCAGGGCTTTGCCGTGGTGGCGCGGGAGGTGAAGACGCTCGCATCCCAGACGCGCGAGGCGGCGGCGCAGATTGCGGGCCGTATCGGCCATGTCCGCGAAAGCGTGGGCAATGTGGCGGCGGGCCATGCGCATATGGATGCAGCGATCATGACGGCGGACCGGCTCGCCGCATCTGTGTTCGACGCCGTGGCGCGGCACGGCGCGTTCAGCCGCGCGATAGCGGCGAGCGTGGCGGAAGCGAGCGCGTCGAGCGACCATATCCGCGCGCGCGCGAGCGAGATCAGCGACAGCGCCACCGCCGCGGCGGACGGGGCGCGGGCCATTGGCGGCACCGCGCGGCGGCTGGCGGACGAGACCCGGCGGCTCGACGCGCGGGCCAGCGCCTTCATCCGCGCGATCCAGGCGGCGTGACCCGTCGAAACGGACTGGCGCGCGGCGCAAATGCGGCTAGTCTGGCTCTCCAAAGGTAAAAGGAGAGGACCGCATGCTCGTCATGTTCGTAGGCGCCGATCGCACTGAAACCGCCATCAATGCCGCGCAGGTGACCTTCGTCTCGTCAGTCACGGAAGGCACGCGCATCCGCTTTGGCGAAGGACGCAGCGTCACGGTGATCGAACCGATCGGCGAGGTCATGAACAGCCTCAACCAGGCGCTCCGGCCGCACGATTAGGATTTGCCCCGGCTGGATTGATTCAGCCGGGACGGGAGAGGCTCCGGCGTGATTCCGGGGCCTGTGCCCCTGCGCCCCGACACACCCGATCCGTTCGGAGCGTGCGATATGGCATGCCCGGCCGCGCCTATGCCGGGTAGCGGATGTCGATCACCTCATATTCCTTTTCGCCCGCGGGCAGGGTGACGCGGCGCAGGTCGCCGAGCGCCGCCCCCCTTAGCGCGCGGGCGATGGGGGAGCCCCAGCCGATCCGGCCCGCGCTGGCGTCCGCTTCGTCATTGCCGACGATGGTGACGGTGCGATGCTGGTCATCCTCGTCCGCGATGGTGACGGTCGCGCCGAAGAAGACCTTGCTCTTGTCCGGCTGGTGACGCGGGTCGACGACCTTGGCGTCCTTCATCTTCTTCGACAGGCGGCGGAGCTGGCCGTCAATCTCGCGCATCCGCTTGCGGCCGTAGAGATAGTCGCCATTTTCGCTGCGGTCGCCATTGCCCGCCGCCCAACTGACGATCTCGACAATGCGCGGGCGTTCGACGCCCAGCAACTGGTCATATTCCGCCCGCAGCTTCGCAAAACCTTCGGGGGTGATGTAGTTGGGATGGGCGGGGGGCATGCTGCATCTTTTATCCGGGATGGGGGTGCCGGGGCAAATCGGTTCGCCTGGAGGCGGAGGCCGTAGAGTTTCTGGTTCACGCGGAGGCGCGGAGGCGCGGAGATTTTTGCCTCTGCCCATTCGGCGCTCTCTGCGCCTCTGCGCGAGCAGATCGCAGCATAGCGGTGTGCGGAGTTGGCTGGCCTGGCGGGCTGCCGGAGGGACGAAGTGATTATTCGCGCAGAGGCGCAGAGTTGGGGGAATGAGGGCCTGAAGGCCCTCTCTCTAAAGTCTCCGCGCCTCCGCGTGAAATAAATAAGCGCAATGTCCTCTCTGCGTCCTCTGCGCCTCCGCACGAACCAAAGATCAGCCCGGCGTCTGCTTGCCCAGATATTTGGACAGCGGCGTGCTGCTCCCCCTGAACCGCGCGCGTTCGGGGTTCATCGCTTCGTAGACGACGGCGTTTTCCAGCACGCGCTGCACATAGTTGCGCGTTTCGAAGATCGGGATCTGCTCGATCCAGCGCAGCATGTCCGCGCCAGGCAGGCGCGGGTCGCCATTGGCGTTGATCCACCGGTTCACGTTGCCCGGCCCCGCATTATAGGCGGCCACCGCCAGCGGATAGCTGCCGCCATAATAGTCGAGCATCCGCTGGAAATAGGAGGAGCCCAGCATGATGTTGTAGCTGGTGTCGGTGGTGAGCGAGCCGGGATTATAGCCAAGGCCAAGCTTGCCCGCCTGTTCCCGCGCGGTCCCCGGCATGAGCTGCATCAGGCCGCGCGCGCCCGCATGGCTGACGGCGGCGCGGTCGAACTGGCTTTCCTGCCGCGCGATGGCGTGGACCATGGTCCAGTTATACTGGGCGGAAGGCGGCACCGGCACGCGCGGGAAGGCGCTTTCGCCATAGCCGGTCAGGCCGCTGGAAACGGCGCGGCGGCCCACCATCACGCCCATGTCGGGACGGCCGATGCTCTTGGCCAGTTCAGCGGCGAGATAATGGTCGCTGTCGCTGTCGGCATTGTTGGCGATGGCGCGGGCGAATTTGCTCTGGTCTTCCCAATAGCCCATCTGCCCCAGCGCCTTGACCGCGCGGACCACCGAGCGGTTGTTGAAGGCGGCGCGTTCCGCCGCCGACAAGGCGACGCCGCGTTCGGCGACGGCGGGCGCGGGTATCGGGCGGCCGAGCCGTTCCAGCGCGAGCTGGCCGTAGAACTGGTCGGGGAAGACGGACGCCTGCGCGAAATAGCTGTTGGCGTTCGCCGTGTCGCCCGCCGCCAGCGCCGCGCGCCCGGCCCAATAATAGCCCTTGGACTGGGTCTGCGGCGATTTGGCCGCCGTCGCATAGCGGCGGAACATCGCGGCGGCGTCGGCCGGGCGGTTCAGATTGTAGAAGGCGGTGGACCCGGCCAGCCAGGCGAGGCTGGTATAATCATCGCGCTCCCCGATCGGCCGGTTGCTGACGTCAGTGCCGGGCGCATAGGCGTCATCCACCTTGCTGGCGATGCCGTAGGCGAAGCTCCACTGGCTGTCATTGGCCGCCGCCCTGGCGTGGGTCAGCAGCACCTCATACCATTTTTCCGCATTGCCGGGGCGGAAGGTCAGGGCGGGGCGGTTGGCGAGATATTGCCGCCCGGCGATCCAGTTGCCGGTATTGAGCAGCCATGTCGCCTTGTCCGCGACGAAACCCGCGTCGGTCGCGCCGATCGCTTCGGCCGCCTGCATCCGGGTCGCGGCGTCGGGGGCCTTCTGGCGGAAGGCGATGCGCGCTTCATAGACGGGGCGGCGGGCCGGCGAGACATAGGCGAGCATCCGCTGCGCCCCGGCGATATCGTTGCCCCACAGCAGCATGTCGGCGCGCTGATCATGTTCGATGCTGGTCCAGCCGGAACCGAAAAGGGAAAGCAGCCGCGATTCGTCATCGGGGGAGAGCGTCCCGCCCACCCAGGCGCTGCGCGCCGCCACGCGCGCTTCGTCCATGCGGCCGGTCTGCATCAGCGCCATGGCGTTGCGGGCGTGGCCGGTGGCGGTGCGCGCCGGGAAGCGGGCGAAGAAGGCCGTCACCTGCCGGGGATCGTAGCTGTTGGGATTGATGCTGGTTTCGGCCAGCCTGCGCATCCGGTCCTCGCCCGGCCAGCCGGGGTTCGCCATGATGAAGCTGGCATAGGAGGAAAAGCCCAGGCCGTCGCTCTGTTGCAGGGCGCGCCACTGGCTGATGGCGGCGGCGACGGACGCGTCTGTGGCGACGCCGATTCGGCCGCTGACCTGATCCCACTGGCTGGACCCGCTGGAAGGGGGCAGCGGCTGCACGACCGCGCCGCGCGGATAGGATGGCTGGGCGGAAGACACGGGCGCTTCCGTTTGGGCGCTGGCGCCAGCGGTGAAAAGTAGCAAGGCAATCAAGGGCATACGAACCAATGCAGTTTCAGGAAAGCGAGCTGACAGCATAGTGGACATCATCGCAATTCCAACCTTATCAGGCCCTGAATGACGCGCTATAGCGCTGCGTCGTCCTTATCTCGACATAATGCCCCGGAATCCCGGTGAATTGAAGGAGTTTGTGCATGTTTTCCGGGTCGATTCCGGCGCTGGTCACGCCGTTTCGCGACGGCACGGTGGATGAAGCGGCCTTTCGCGCGCTCGTCGACTGGCAGATTGCAGAAGGCAGCAGCGCGCTGGTGCCCTGCGGCACGACGGGCGAAAGCGCGACCATGACGGTGGAGGAGCATAATCGCGTCATCGCCATCTGCGTCGACCAGGCGGCGGGGCGCGTCCCGGTGATCGCGGGTTGCGGGTCCAATGACACCCGGATCGCGCTGGAACATATGTATGCGGCGCAGGCGGCGGGCGCGGACGCGGCGCTGGTGGTCGCGCCATATTACAACAAGCCCAATCAGGACGGCGTGTACCAGCATTTCGCCTATCTGGCCCAGCGCTGCGACCTGCCGATCCTGCTGTATAACGTGCCCAGCCGCACCATCACCGATATTTCGGTGCCGGTCATCCACCGGCTGGCGGAGGAATATCAGACGATCGCCGGGATCAAGGACGCCACCGGAAATCTGGGGCGGGTCACCGCGCAGCGCCTCGCCTGCGGGCCGGACTTCTGCCAGTTGTCGGGCAATGACGAAACCGCGCTGGGATTCAATGCGATGGGGGGCACGGGCTGCATCTCCGTCACGGCCAATGTCGCCCCGCGCCTGTGCGCGCAGTTCCAGGCGGCCTGCGCGGCGGGCGACTGGACTGGCGCATTGGCGTTGCAGGATCGTCTTTACCCCCTGCATGACGCCTTGTTCAGCGATTCTTCACCCGGACCCGTCAAATATGCGCTTACCCGCGTGCGGTCCGACATTTCAGGCGATGTCCGCCTGCCCATCACCTGGCCGTCGGAGGCAAGCCGCGCCGCCGTCGACCGCGCGCTGGAGATCGCCGGTCTGGTCTGACCGCCTGGGCGCACTATATGGTGAAGTGAGTTAGTTAATCCGATATGGCCCGCCCCCGTCCCGAAACCTTCGACAAGAAGAAGATCGTCGCCGAGAACCGGCGCGCGCGCTTCGAATATTTCCTTGAGGATGTGTTCGAGGCGGGCATCGCCCTGCAAGGGACGGAAGTGAAGTCGCTCCGTTTCGGCGAGGGCAATATCGCGGAAAGCTATGCCGAGGTGAAGGGCGAGCAGGTGTGGCTGGTCAACAGCAACATCCCCGAATTCAGCCACGGCAACCGCTACAACCACGAGCCCAAGCGGCCCCGCAAGCTGTTGCTGCACGAGCGGGAGATCGCGCGCATGCACGGCGCGGTGGAGCGCAAGGGCATGACGCTGGTGCCGCTGTCCATCTATTTCAACAGCCGGGGCAAGGCGAAGGTCGAACTGGCGCTGGCCAGGGGCAAGAAGACCCATGACAAGCGCGACACCATCAAGGAACGCGACTGGAAGCGCGACCAGCAGCGCATCATGAAGGCGCATCGCGGATGAGCAACCGGCTGACCCGATGGTGGCATGCCAATGCGCCGACGCGCGAATCGCTGGAGGGCAATCGCTTCCTGGCGCCCGTCGCGCACCGGGTGCTGGAACCATCGCTATGGCGCTTCACCCGGCGGTCGGTGCCGCGCGGCGTGGCGCTGGGCCTGCTGGTCGGCATATTCCTGCTGATCCCCGGCGTTCAGATTGCGGGGGCGGCTCTGCTGGCGCTGCCCTTTCGCGCCAATATTCCCATCGCCGCGGCCATGACCTTCCTGTCCAATCCCGCGACGACGCCGCTGTTCCTGATGGCGTCGGTCTATATCGGCAACTGGATGCTGGGGCGGACGGCGGACGCTTCGGGCTTCATGGCGCTGGTCAATGAACATGCCACCATGCGCCAATGGGTGGCCTGGCTCTTTTCCGAAGCGGCCCCGGCCATGCTGTTCGGACTGGCCATCATCTCCATCGTTTTCGCCGTGGTCGGCTATTTCCTGGCGGACTGGATCTGGCGGCATCGCATGGGCCGGAAATGGCATGCGCGCAAAATGAGGATTGGCAAGTCACCCGAAAGCAGCGCATTGGAAGAAATCGCCCCCGTTTGACGGAGGCGCTGTCCAACGCCGTTTGAGGGGGAACGCCGGTCATGGCCGCGCGGGTGAAAAGGGATGATGAAGCGTGGACCGGCGAACGGCCGTCGCGTTTCGCCCTGCCGCTGCTCCTGCTGGCGGCGATGCTTTCCGCGGCTCTCGTCATCTATGCGGCGGGCGACCGCGCGCTGGCGGCGGGATTTGCCGCGACCGTGCTCGCGCTGGCGGCGCTGCTTAGCTGGCACCGCCGCCTGACCTCCGCTGAAACCGCGGAAGGGGACACCACGCCGGACTGGACCATCGCGCGCGCGGCGGCGGACGCGTCCGGCATGGCGATCGCGGTGACGGACAGGGCCGGGCGGCTGGTATGCGCGAGCGACCGCTTCGGCGAATGGTTTCCCGGCTTCCCCGCCCCGCCCAACGTCACCGCCGATCCGGCCTTGCTGGAAAGCCTGGGCGGTGCGGCGCGGATCGCCTGGCGCGATGGCGAGGGCAGGGTGGAAGGGCTGACCCAGGGCGCGCTGCGGCTGGACGTGGATGTGTGCCGCACGGGGCGGGCGGAGGATTATCTGCTCTGGCGCTTTTCCCCGGTGCGCCAGCCGAGCGCGCTGGACGATGTCCACCGCCTGCTGACCGGAGAGGCTGGCCGCCAGATGGGCGAGGCGGGCGTGATGGCGGTGATGATCGGCGGCGAAGGGCGCATCAGGGCGGCGAACGGCGCATTCCTGCTGCGCGCGGCCGGGCGGATCGACGCCAATATCACCGGGCGCGACTTTGCCACCCATATGCGGGTGGATGACAAGGGGCGGCTGTTCCTGGCGCGCGAGGAGGCGGGGGGACTGCCGCTGCGCCTGTTGCAGGTGCCGCTGCGCCGCATGAGCCAGCCGGGCGGGGCGCAGGGCGGCGGGCAGGACGGGCCGATGCTGCTGCTGCTGATCGACGAGCCTGCGGGCAGCGGCGGGGGCGGCACCATGTCGCTTTCCTATATCGAAACGCTGCTGTCGCTGCTGCCCTTCGGCCTTGCCATGGCGGACCGGGACGGGCGGATATTGTTTCTGAACGGCGCCTTTTCCCGCGCTGCCGGGCTCAAGCGCGGGGAAAAGCCGGTCTATCCGGGCGACCTGGTGATACGGGAGGATCAGGCGGCGGTGGCCGACGCGGTGCGCCGCTTTGCCGTGGGCCCGCAAATGTCGGGCGACATCGCCGTGCGGATGCGCGACCAGCCGGACGAGCCGACCGCGCTCAGCCTGGCAGGCGTGCGGGGCTTGGGCGAGGCGGCGGTGCTGCTCAGCCTCAAGGACAATAGCGAGGAGAGCAAGCTCAAGCGGCAGGTGGCGCAGGCGACGAAGATGCAGGCGATCGGCCAGCTCGCTGGCGGCGTGGCGCACGACTTCAACAATATCCTGACCGCGATCATCGGCCATTGCGACCTGATGCTGATGCGCCACACGCCGGGCGACAGCGACTATGACGACATCCAGCAGATCAAGTCGAACAGCAACCGCGCGGCGGGGCTGACGCGGCAGCTTCTCGCCTTTTCGCGCCAGCAGACGCTGCGGCCGCAGGTGCTGCAACTGCCCGACATCGTCGCTGACGTGTCCAATCTCCTCAAGCGGCTGCTGGGTGAAAGCGTGAAGCTGGAGGTGAGCCATGGCCGCAATCTGGGCGCGGTGCGCGCCGACCCCGGCCAGCTGGAGCAGGTGATCGTGAACCTTGCCGTCAACGCCCGCGACGCCATGCCAGGCGGGGGGACGCTCAACATCCAGACCTATGCCGTGCCCGCCGCCAAGGTGCGCGAGCTGCGGCAGGAAATCCTGCCCGCCGCCGACTATACGGCGCTGCGCGTGTCGGACACCGGCCTTGGCATCCCGCCCGACATATTGTCGAAGATCTTCGAACCCTTCTTCACCACCAAGGAACTGGGCAAGGGCACGGGGCTGGGGCTTTCCACCGTCTACGGCATCGTCAAGCAGTCGGGCGGCTACATCTTCGCCGAATCCGAACTGGGGCGCGGGGCGAGCTTCGTCATCTACCTGCCCGTCTATCAGGGCGCGGACATCGAACAGGCGGCGCAGCCCAAGACGCCGATCCGCCGCAGCGAGACCTGGGGCAGCGGCACGGTGCTGCTGGTCGAGGATGAGGATATGGTCCGCGCCGTCGCCGAACGGGCGCTGTCGCGCCAGGGCTACAAGGTGCTGACCGCCAATGACGGCGAACAGGGGCTGGAGGTGCTGGCGGGCGATGAGAAGATCGACCTGCTGATCTCCGACGTGGTCATGCCCAATATGGACGGCCCGTCGATGGTCGCGCGCGCGCGCCACAGCCATCCCGGCCTGCCGGTGCTGTTCATGTCGGGCTATGCCGAGGAACAACTTCGCAAGTCGATCGATATCGCCAATGTCGCCTTCCTGCCCAAGCCCTTTTCGGTCAGCCAGCTGGCCGAAGCGGCCCGCGACGCGCTGGCGATGGGGACCGGGGTGGAATGAACTTCTTTATCGATCAAGCGATTATACTGTGCACCGCTCCGTTCATCGGATAGCGATGCGTAACGACATAGGGGATCGCACGCATGGCTGACGCAAAAACCATCCTGATCGTTGAGGATGAAGCGATGATCGGCATGATGCTGGAAGATTATCTGGAAACATTGGGCTACGGCCTGCACGCCATCGCCGCGTCCGTGGACGAAGCGTGCGACCATGCGCGCAAGGGCGGGTTCGACGCGGCGCTGGTCGATTGCAACCTGCAAGGGGAAAAAAGCTGGCCGGTCGCCGACATATTGGCGGAAAACGGCATCCCCTTCATCTTCGCCACCGGCGGCATCGCCGACGATGTGCCGCAGGGGCATGCGAACCGCCCGACACTGGCCAAGCCCTATACGATCGGGGCTGTCGAACGGGCGCTGGGCAAGGTGTTGTCACCCCAATAGGAAATTTCTTGTTCCTATCTTGTTCTGCGTGAACAAACAGGATACATCGTGCTGGCGCGCCACGGATTCGGCGCGATCCGCTTGACAGGGGATAGGCCGATGACAGCAATGCTCTCACTTATCGATTCCAAGAAGACAGGAACAATGGACAGACAGAAAGCATTGGAAGCGGCCCTTTCCCAGATCGACCGCGCCTTCGGCAAGGGTTCGGCGATGAAGCTGGGCAGCCGCGAGAAGATCGAGATCGAGGCGATTTCGACAGGCTCGCTAGGGCTCGACATCGCTCTTGGGATTGGCGGCCTGCCGCGCGGGCGCATCATCGAGATTTACGGGCCGGAAAGCTCGGGCAAGACGACGCTGGCGCTCCATGCCATCGCCGAAGCGCAGCGGGGCGGCGGCACCGCGGCCTTCGTGGACGCCGAACATGCGCTCGACCCGGTCTATGCCAAGAAGCTGGGCGTCGACATTGACGAACTGATCGTGTCGCAGCCGGACACGGGCGAACAGGCGCTGGAGATTGTCGACACGCTGGTGCGGTCGAACGCGATCGACGTGCTGGTGGTGGACTCGGTCGCCGCGCTGGTGCCGCGCGCGGAAATCGAAGGCGAAATGGGCGACAGCCATGTCGGCCTTCAGGCGCGGCTCATGAGCCAGGCGCTGCGCAAGCTCACCGGCTCGATCTCGCGCTCGCGCTGCCTCGTCATCTTCATCAACCAGGTCCGCATGAAGATCGGCGTCATGTACGGCAACCCGGAAACGACGACGGGCGGCAACGCGCTCAAATTCTACGCCTCGGTGCGCCTCGACATCCGCCGCACCGGCCAGATCAAGGATCGCGACGATATCGTCGGCAATGCGACCCGCGTGAAGGTGGTGAAGAACAAGGTGGCGCCCCCCTTCAAGCAGGTGGAATTCGACATCATGTATGGCGAAGGCATCTCCAAGATCGGCGAAATCCTCGACCTTGGCGTCAAGGCGGGCGTGGTGGAAAAGTCGGGCGCCTGGTTCTCCTACGATTCCGTGCGCATCGGCCAGGGCCGGGAGAATGCCAAGACCTTCCTCAAGGAAAACCCCGAAATGGCCGACCGCCTGGAACGCGCCATCCGCGGCAAGACCGAGGAAGTCGCCGAAGGAATGATGACCGGCCCAGAACCGGGGGATGACGGCGAGTAAGCATGGGTCAGTGCCGGAGCGATCCGGCACGGCCAGTTGCGTGGGCTGTAATGCTATGTTGAACGGCCTGCCTGCGCAATGCGTGGCGGGCCGTTTTCGTTGGGTGTTTGGTGATAGGGCTGGGATGCGTGGGTAGAGATGGCTGGGATGCGTGGGTAGAGATGGCTGCTCGCGACCATTTGTGGTCGTTTAAATGAGGGGGCAACGTGCTCATAAGCTGCCTTTGCGACTGATCTTCCGTCATGTCAAAACCGCAAGATCGGTGGAGCGCGTCATATCCCGGGCTGCCTATTTGGTGCTGCCACGGAGGACGGGACGATGAAGGCCGCGGTTCATAACTACCATGTCCGGATGCAACGGGTGCTGGATCATATTGACCGGCATTTGGATGAAGATCTGGATCTCGACACTGCGAGCGGTGTTGCAGCCTTCTCGAAATATCACTTTCACCGGCAGTTCACGGCGACCTTCGGGCTGTCCGTGTATCGCTATATCCAGCTCGCCCGCATGAAGCGCGCTTCGTATCGGCTGGCCTACAGGGACGCGCAGAGCGTTACCGAAATAGCGATGGATGCCGGTTACGACGCCCCCGATGCCTTCGCCCGCGCCTTTCGGCAACGGTTCGGACAATCGCCCTCGTCGTTCAGGAAGTCTCCCGATTGGGAACCGTGGCTTGCGGCCTTCGGGCCTCTCGACAATGCGAGGAGCAAGCTCATGCACAAGACCTACACCCCCGATGATGTGACGATCCGCGACGTAGCTCCGACGCCCGTGGCGATCATGGAGCATCGCGGCGATCCCGCGACTATCGGCTCACCATCCAGCGGTTCATTGCCTGGCGGAAAGCAAGCGGACTGTCGCCGAAGACAAGCCCAACCTTCAACATCTTCCATTCCGATCCGCGCACGACGCCCCCGAGCGAATATCACATGGACCTGTGCGTCGGCGTGGATCGGTCAATCGAAGCAAACGGGGAACTGATCGAGGCGGGCACAATCCCCGGCGGGCGCTGCGCGGTGCTGCGCGTCGTCGGCAACACCGATAATCTGGAGCCTGCGGCCCTGTATCTTTATCGAGACTGGTTGCCCGCCAGCGGAGAAGAAGCGCGTGACTTCCCGCTCTACTGCCAACGCTTCACCTTCTTTCCGGAGGTGCCGGAGCATGAGGCCGTGGCAGAGTTGTTTCTACCGCTAAAGTAATAGTGGAATGGCGGCTTGTTCATCTCTACATCCCGGAGCTGACAGTCTTCAAACCACCCATCCTCGCCGTCCCCGCCTGCGCGGGGACGACGAGATTCTGAACGGGTCGCACTTGCTACCGGCCCTTTCGCCAAATCCCGCCTGCGCGGAGGCAGGGAGGGGAGCGTGCGCAGCATGCATGGTGGAGGGGAAGTGGGCCGATGTCGCGGATTTCCCCTCCACCGCCTTTGGAGGTTCCCCTCCTCATCTTGCGTTGGGGAGGATTTCAGTGCTGCTATCGGATCGCCATTTGCCCTACCATATCTTCAACCTCTCTGGGTTGCGCCGCTATCCCCTTCTCCATAAGGGCGGCAAAGTCTCCCCGGATGAAGGAGCGCCCTTCCGCTCCCAACCGCATTGACAGCCGCTGCCATAGTTCCGAAAAGAACATAAAGTGAACATGCTATGGCTGAGTCGATCAGGTCCCTTGCTGCCCTCAAGCGGCGCATCGCATCGCTGGAAAGCGTTCCGGCGGCGCGAGGCCGTGCGCGGGTGGCGACGGGGCATGGGGCTGTGGATGCGGCGCTGGGTGGCGGCTTGCCCACGGGGCGGGTGCATGAACTGTTCGGCGATGTGGAGGAGGAAGGTGCGGTGGCCGGGCTGGCGCTGGGCCTGACGCAACTTCTGGCGAAAGGGGTAGCGCCGCTGCTCTGGCTGCGGACGGAGGCGGGGCAGCGGGCAGGGGGACGGCTCTATGGGCCGGGCCTGGCGGCGATGGGGCTTGATCCCGCGCGGCTGCTGGTCGGCGTGATGAAGGATGAGGCGATGCTGCTGCGGGCGTCGGTGGATGCGCTGCGCTGTCCGGGGCTGGGCGCGCTGGTCATCGAATTGCGCGGGCGGGCGCCGCTGATGGACCTGACGGCCAGCCGCCGCCTGGCGCTGGCGGCGGAAGAATCGGGGGTGACCGCGCTGCTGCTGCGGATCGGCGGCGATCCCGTGCCCAGCGCGGCGGAGACGCGGTGGCGCGTGGCGGCCGCGCCGTCGCTGCCCCTGCCGGGCAATGCGCCGGGCATGAGCGCCTTTTCGCTGCACCTGCTGCGCCGCCGTTCGGGGCCGGACGGCATGACATGGCGGCTGGCGTGGAACAGCGCGCGGGGAGATTTTGGAGAAGAGTGCGATGAACGCCATGAGCATGGACAGGGAAGCGGAGGACGCGCTGAGGAGGCGGCGTTACCTGGCACTGTGGTTCCCCTTCCTGCCGGTCGACCGGCTGCGGATCGCGCGGCCTGACCTGTGGCAGGCGCGGGACGCGGGCGGCCCGGTCGCCATAGTGGAGCCGGTGCGCGGGGCCATGCGCCTTGTGACGCCGGATGCCGATGCGCTGGCGCTGGGCCTGAATGCGGGCATGACATTGGCCGACGCGCGGGCGCAGGAGCCTGGGCTCGTCAGCTTCGAGGCCGATCCCCATGCCGATCAGGACTGGCTGGAGCGGCTGTGCGACGGTTGCGCGCGCTATACCCCGGCCGCCGCGATCGACCCTCCGCACGGGCTGATGCTGGACATTACCGGCTGCGCGCATCTGTGGGGCGGGGAGGAGGCGCTGGCGCGCGCGGCGGCGGACAGGTTCGAACGGCACGGCATGGCGGTGCGCCACGCCATTGCGGGGACGCCTGAGGGCGCCCATGCGCTATGCCGCTTTTCCGCCGGGCCAGCACCCGATGAGGAGGCCGCCCTGCGCCGCCTGCCGGTCGAGGCGCTGGGGCTGGAGCAGGACAGCGGCGTGGCGCTGCGCCGCGCGGGGCTGCGGACGGTGGGCGACCTTGCCGCCCGGCCCGCCGCGACGCTGGCCGCGCGCTTTGGCGAAGAGGCGGTGGATGCGCTGCACCGCCTGCTGGGCTTGGGCCAGCGCCCGCTCGCGCCGCGCCGTCCGCGCCCGGCGATCCGCATCGAGCGCCGCTTTGCCGAACCCGTGGGCAGCACCGCCTATGCGCTCGCGGCGGTCGAGGAGATGGCGGCCGAGGCGGGCGAGCGCCTGCGCGAACGGAGCGAAGGCGGGCGCCGGTTCGAACTGTTGTTCTTCCGCACCGATGGCCTTGCCTTCCCGCTGCGGGTGGAAACCAGCCTGCCGATGCGCGATGCGCCCGCGATCATGCGGCTGGTGCAGGAGCGGATCGACAGCCTGTCCGATCCGCTCGACCCCGGCTTCGGGTTCGACATGCTGCGCCTTGCCGTGCCGCAGGCCGAACCGATGGCCGCGACCCAGCTTGCCCTGGAAGGCGGGGAGGCGCGGCGGGAGGAAGCGGTCGCGGCGCTGATCGACCGGCTGTCCGTCCGCGCCGGGCGCAACCGCATCCAGCGGCTGGAGCCGCGCGACAGCCACATCCCCGAACAGGCGCAACTCGCCTTGCCAGCGATTGAGGTCCGCACGCCGTCGAGCTGGCCGCGCCAGGGCGAGCCGGGCGATCCGCCGATGCGCCCCATCCATTTGTTCGACCCGCCCCAGCCGATCGAGGTGGTGGCGCAGGTCCCCGATGGTCCCCCGCATCATTTCCGCTGGCGGCGCGCGGCGCATGAAGTGACCCGCTATGAAGGGCCGGAGCGGATCGCGCCCGAATGGTGGAAGGCGAAGGACGGCGCGCTGGAAGGCGAAAGCGCGGGAATGACGCGCGACTATTACCGGATCGAGGATGTGCGCGGGCGGCGCTACTGGATTTTCCGCCACGGCCTCTATGGCGCGGAGGCGCGGCATCCCGCCTGGTATATCCACGGCCTGTTCGCATGAGACGCGGCAAGGGCCCCGATCCGTCCAGGCCCAAGTCCATGGACCGGCGGGAATTGAACGCGGCCGAAGCGGCGCGGGAAAAGGCGCGGGCCAAGGAGGCGCGGCCGCCTTCGTCCCGCAAGGATGATGGTCCTGCCTTTGCCGAGTTGGTGGCGGCGACCAACTTTTCCTTCCTGCGCGGCGCGTCGCACGCTTCGGACATGGTGTCGCAGGCGATCGATCTTGGCCTGAAGGGGTTGGGCATTGCCGATCGCAATACGGTCGCGGGCGTGGTCCGGGCCTGGTCGGCGCTGAAACGCGCGCCCGAAAAAGCGCGCGCCAACCTGCTGGCGGCGAAGAAGGAAGCGGGGCAGCCGCTGGAATTGACCGAAGAAGAGGAGCAGGCGTGCCAGAATGATCTGCGGCTGATCGCCGGCGCACGGCTGGTCTTTGCCGACGGCACGCCCGATATCGTGGCCTATCCCGCCACCCGGCGCGGGTGGGGGGAACTCACCAAATTGCTGACGGTCGGCAATTTGCGGTCGGTGAAGGGAGATTGCATCCTCACCTATGCGGATCTGACCGCTTATCTCGACGATCTGCTGCTGATCGTCCTGCCATCCTCGACGGCCACGGCGCAGACCGCGCATCGAAAGCCGGTGGACTATGACTATGACGACCGGCCTTCAAAGGAAGCGGTCCGGCAGGGGCATTTGAGCCTGGTGCCGCCGCCGCGTCCGGCGGACCTGGAATCCTGTTTGTTGCGTCTGTCCCGTCTGGCGCCCGGACGGGTTTGGCTGGGCGCGGCCTTGTGCCGGGATGGACGGGACGCGCGCCGGATCGCTCGCTTGCAGGGGCTGAGCGATCGCACCGGCGTGCCCCTGATCGCGACGATGGACGCGCTTTACGCCACGCCCGCACAGCGGCCGTTGCAGGATGTACTGAGCTGCATCCGCGAAGGCGTGACCATCGGCAAGGCGGGGCGGCTGCTGGAGGCCAATGCTGAACGGCACATCCATGCGCCCGATGAAATGGCGCGGCTGTTTCGCGATTGCCCGCAAGCCATCGCCGAAAGCATGCGCTTCCTTGGCCAGGTGCATTTCCGGCTGGAACAGCTGGCCTATGAATATCCCCATGAGCCCGTGCCCGAAGGCTGGACGGCGCAGCAATGGCTGGAGGAACTGACCATTTCCGCCGCGCATGCGCGCTATGGTCCGCATATTCCATCCAAGGTCCGCAAGCTTCTGGACGAAGAGTTTCAATTGATCGGCGACCGCAACTATGCCTATTATTTCCTGACCGTCCACGACATCGTCGCCTTTGCCCGGATGAAGGGCATATTGTGCCAGGGGCGCGGATCGGCGGCCAATTCCATGGTCTGCTTCCTGCTGGGCGTCACCTCGGTCGACCCGGAGCGCCATGAACTGCTCTTTTCCCGCTTCGTGTCGGAAGAACGGGACGAGCCTCCCGATATCGACGTCGATTTCGAACATGAGCGGCGCGAGGAGGTGATGCAATATATCTACGAACGCTATGGCCGCCATCGCGCCGGGATCGCGGCCACCGTGATCCATTACCGGTCGCGCAGCGCCGTGCGGGAAGCCGCAAAGGCGCTGGGCCTGAGCGAAGATGTGGCGGCGCGCCTGTCGAGCACGGTCTGGGGCAGCTATTCGGGCGAGTTTCCCGAAGCGCGGATCATGGAAGCGGGCTTTGCCCTCGACAATCCCCAGATCGTGCGGCTGCGCGCCGTGGTGGACCAGCTTCTGGACGCCCCTTTCCCCCGGCACTTGTCCCAGCATGTGGGCGGCTTCGTGCTGACGCAGAACCGGCTCGATGAAACGGTGCCGCTGCATCATGCGGCGATGGAAGGCCGCAGCTTCATTGAATGGGACAAGGATGACATCGACGCGCTGGGATTGATGAAGGTGGATATACTGGCGCTGGGCATGTTGAGCTGCATTCGCAAAGCCTATGACCTGATGCGGCTTCATGATCTGGGCGATCACGACCTCAATATCGACCTCAAGTCCGGCGACCCCGCCGTCTACACCATGCTGGAAAAGGGCGACAGCATTGGCGTTTTCCAGGTCGAAAGCCGGGCGCAGATCAACATGCTGCCACGGCTGCGGCCACGATCCATCTATGATTTGACGGTGCAGGTGGCGATCGTGCGGCCAGGGCCGATCGAAGGCGACATGGTGCACCCCTATTTGCGGCGCAGATGCGGAGAGGAGGATGTGGAATATCCAGCGCCCGATCCCGCTCATGGTCCGCCGGACGAACTCAAATCCCTGCTGGGCAAGACCTACGGCGTCCCCCTTTTCCAGGAGCAGGCGATGAAGCTGGCCATCGTCGCTGCCGGATTCACGCCGTCGGAAGCGAACCAGTTGCGCCGTTCCATGGCGACTTTCCGCCAGGTGGGCGGCATGGACAAGTTCAAGGACAAGATGGTCAACGGCATGGTGGAGCGCGGCTACAAGGCCGATTTCGCCGAACGCTGCTACAAGCAGATCGAGGGGTTCGGCAGCTATGGCTTTCCCGAAAGCCATGCCTTGTCCTTTGCCCGGCTGGTCTATGTGTCCGCCTGGATCAAATGCCACCAGCCCGCCGTGTTCGCCTGCGCGCTGCTGAATTCCCAGCCCATGGGCTTTTATGCCCCCGCGCAGATCGTCCGCGATGCGCGCGAGCATGGCGTCACCGTGCATGATGCCGATGTGAATATGAGCGGCTGGGACAATGCGCTGGAGCCGCTGCTGCGGTCGCGCGACAGCGGGAAGGGAGAGGGCGAGGGCCGGGCGCTGGCGCTGCGGCTGGGCTTGCGCCAGATCGATGGCTTTCGCGAGGGCTGGGCCGCGCAACTGGTCGAGGCGCGGGCGCAGGGATTGTTCACCAGCCTTGAGGATCTGGCGCGGCGGGCGGGATTGCCCGCACGGGCCTTGCGCCTGCTGGCGGATGCGGATGCCTGCCGGTCGCTGGGGCAGGACAGGCGGGCGGCCTTGTGGGAAGCGCGGCGCACGCCGTCCAACGAATTGCCGCTGTTCGCCGCCGCCCGCCAGCGTGGCGAGGCGGCAGGGGGCGAGCTGGGGCGGGAGCCTGACGCCAGGCTGCCCGCCATGCCGCTCGCCGAGCATGTCGCTGCCGATTACCAGATGACGCGCCTGTCGCTCAAAGGCCACCCCATGCAGTTTTTGCGGCCGGTCTTCGCCGCGGAAGGCGTGCTGAGCTGCGCGCAGACATCGGCCGCGAAGAATGGGGCGCTGGTGCGGACGGCGGGCGTGGTGCTGGTGCGGCAGCGCCCCGGCAAGGGCAATGCCGTCTTCATCACCATCGAGGATGAGACGGGGATCACCAATGTCCTGCTCTGGGCCCGGCTGTTCGAAATGCAGCGGCGGCCCGTCATGGCGTCACGGCTGATGCTGGTCGAAGGCGAAGTGCAGCGCAGCAAGGAAGGCGTCGTCCACCTGATGGCGAGCCGCGTCCACGACCGCACCGCCGAACTGTCGCGCCTGTCGGATACGCACCGGCCGCAACTGGCGCTCTCGCGGGCGGACGAGTTCATCCATCCCCAGCATCCCCGCACCTCCAGCCACCCGCGCAATGTGCGGATATTGCCCAGATCGCGCGATTTTCATTGAGGGGAGTGAGTTCAATCCTTCCTGCGCCGTAGAAGGCTGGTCCCCTCCCCATCTTGCGACGGGGAGGATTAAACCCTCAATAATCCTTGGAATAGCGCAGGTTGGCCGATGATCCGGCGTTGGTGCCGGTCTTCGACAGCAGGCTCAACGTCTTGGACAGCGAGATTTCGAGCTGGGTCGCGGTGAAGCCCTTGGGGTCGGTGATCACCTCCACATAGATGTCGTTGGAGATGCGCTGCCCCACCGCGAGCGACGTGCCGCGACCGGTCGCGTCATCGCCGCCGACGATGCCGATGCGGTCGATGCCCGACGCATTTTGCAGCTTGCCCATCGGGTTCAGCCCGCCGCCACCGCCGCGCAGGCCATTGAGCGCCGCCGCCAGCTGCACCGCCTGGGTCGCTGACAGGTTCGCCACATTGTCGCCGAACAGGATGCGGGCCAATATCTCGTCCTGCGGCAAGGTGGGCGTGGACACGAAGCTGATGTCGGGCCGTTGCGCCGTTCCAGCGACGGCGATGCCCGCCGTGACCGTGTCGATCCGCGTTTCCGCGCGGATCGCCAGCACCGGGTTCATCATCGGCCCGTTGAAGGTGATGACGCCCTGCTCCAGTTCGAACTGGTGGCCGGAGAAGCTGTAGCGGCCGCGGATCACCTCGATCTTGCCGACCACGCGCGGATCGGCGGTGGTGCCGGTGACGCGCATGTTGGTCTTCCATTCGGAATCGAGGCCCATGCCGGTCACGTAGATCTCGTTATCGGCGCGCACGCGGACGTCCAGCTTCCAGTTCGCGGGCCTGGCCGCCGCCTGCCGCCCGGCGAGCCGCTGGTCGAGCACGTCGCTGCCCTCGCCCTTGCGCCGCACGCCGGTCAACTGGCGGATTTCGGCCCCGCCCTGCCAGGCGACGCGGTAGCGCGTTTCGGGCAGCCACAGGTCGCCCTTGATCAGGCCGCCATTGGCCGCGCTGTTGGTGATGTTGATCGTGCCGGTCGCGACGCTGGTGACGGCTTCGCTGCGGGCAAGGCGGGCGCGGTCCAGCTTCACCGCTATGTCCATCGGATAGCCGCTGTCCGCCGCCAGCCCCACCGTGCCGCGCGCCTGTACCGTGCCGTCGCCCGCGCGCCCGGAAAAGTCGCGTATGTCGAGCCTGTCGTTGGTGAAGCGGCCATCCAGCCGCATCTGCGTGACGCGCGTGCCGAACGTCTCATTTTCATAAGTGAGCGCATTGGCGCGGACAAGGCCGTTGAGGCGCGGCTGGCTCAGCCTGCCGCCGAAGTCCGCCGCCACCGCGATGGGCCCGGTCAACTGCTGGTCGGCGAGCCCGGCGAAGGAAAAGAGGACATCGGCAGGCCCGGCATAGCGGATGCCGCCGCCCAGGGGCGCTGATTGAAGCCGCTGCATCCAGCCCGCGCCCGGTCCCGGCGGCGCCAGCGTCGCGACGAAGCGGCCAAGGGTCGCATTGCCGCGCCGGATGAGGCCGCGCAGGTCGCCGCCCGCGCCCGACAGCTTGCCCTCGATCGCCATGGAGACCGGATCGGACACGGCGCTCAGGCTGGAGCGGCGGAAATCGGTGATTGCCACGCGCGTGGTCGCGGTGGGGAAGGCGTTGCCGCTCTGGGTGAAGTCCAGCGACCCGGTCGCCTTGCCGCTGACGCCCAGGCCGGGCGAGGCGATGTTGGCGATGGCGAGGTCGAAATCCTTGAACCGCGCTTGCAGGGCTGTCTGCCCGCCGAAGCGCCCGGCGAGGTCGACGCGGCCCTGCGGCAGCACCAGCGTTGCGGGCTCCAGCCGGTAGCCGCCCTGTTCGATGCGGATGATGGCAGGCCGGGCGAAGCGGAAGGGGATGTTGCTCGCCTTGCCTTCCAGCGCGACGGCATAGAGGCTGGGGCGCAGCGCGGCGTTCACCGCGATGGAGAAGGGCACGCCGGTCGATCCGTCGGCGACCAGCTGTGCGCGTCCGCGTCCGCCCTGATAATCGACCCGTCCGCGCGCCTTGCGCACGATATAATCGCCATAGGCGGCGTTCGCCATCTGCACATCGGCAAGGATGCGGGGCTGGTCGGTCAGCACCATGGAGGCGTTGACGATGGCGCGGCCGATGACGATGTCCGCATCGCCGGGCAGCCGCGCATTGCTGGCGGTGGCGTTGACGTTGACGCCCTGCGCCTTGCCCACGGCGGACAGGCGCACCGTGCCGTTGATGCCAGACCCGTTCATTGCGAGCTGCCCGGCGAACGGCCCGGCGGGGCTTTGCTGCACCCGCCCGTTCATGTCCACCCCGGCGAAGCGCGCGCGGGTAATGTCGATGGTCAGCGGGCCCTGGGCCGTGCGGATCAGCACATTGGCGAAGAAGGGTCCGTAGGGCGATCCGCCCGTGGCTTCCAGACGATAACCCGCCGCTTCGCCGTTCAATTTGGCGACCACGTCCGTCAGTTGCACGCCGACATTGGGGCGAGCGGCGCGCAGCACGGCGCGGGGACGCTCCATGGTGCCGCGCACCGTCAGCGCCAGCGGGCCATATTGGTTGGAGGCCGCGCGCGCGTCGAAAGCGATCGCGCCGTCCGTATCATAGCTGCCGGACCCCGACAGGATGCGGAAATTGGGAGCCGCGCCCTTGAGGCCGGCGAGCGTGAACTTGCCCTCCGGCGTCATGCCGATCCGCCCGGACATCACGGCATTGCCGCCCAGGAAGTCGCGCACCGACGCATTGTCCCACCGCGCCGTGCGCACGCCGAACTTGCCCGACAGGCCGAAGCCGCCTTTGGGTCCCGGCACCAGTTCCATGTCGGTGGTCAGGTTGACGATGCCCACGCCGTCGATGCGGTAATCATTGACGCGCCCTTTCAGCGCGCCGCGATAGATGGCGTTGTCGAGATCGGCGAGCACGATGGCGGTAGCGTCCACGCTGTCGCTGTCGATTTTCAGATTGTCGCTGATCAGCTTGCCCGCGGCATAGGCGAAGTCGCCCTTCACCCGCAGATTTTGCAGCAGCCCGCCAGCGGCGGCGTTAAGGCCGGTGACGCGCCGCGCGGTGGCGTTCACCGGGATGCGGATGCGGTCGGCGTCGATCACTGCCCGGCCGCTCGCCTTCAATCCTTCGATGCCGGTCTGGTCGAAGGCCAGCATCGCGGCGCTGAGATCATAGTCGATGAAGGGGGTGGCCATCGGCCCGTCCAGGATCACCGATGCGCGCACGTCGCGTCCGCGCACTTTTTCCATGATCGCGCCGGGCGTCAGCAGCGCCGCGTCGATCTTGAGCCCGCTGAACTCGCTCTTGCCCAGGTCGATCAGGCCCTGCGCCGTCGCCGCCAGCGCGGACGACCGCAGCGATCCTTTCAGATTGACGCGCCGTTCGTTGAGGCCCGCGAAAAGATCGACATCCAGCGCTGGCGCGGTCAGCCGGTCCACCGTCCCGGCAAAGACCAGCCCCGGCCGCACCGGGCCTTTGGCGGTGAAATTGCCGTCGCGCGCGGCGAGGGCGATGTTCGCCAACTCGCCCCTGGGAGAGGTGGCGACGATCCGCCCGTTCCATGCCTGCCACGTGCCCCGGCCGTCCAGCGACGCCGTCAGGCCATCGGTCAGGCCGCTCATCTTCGCGATGACGCCGCCCTTGGGCGCGGTGAGCCTGCCCTTCATCGCCAGCCGGTTCTGCTCAGGCACGGCGTCCAGCCATGCCTCCAGCTTGTCGCCGCTGTCCACCACGGCGTTGGCGGACAACTGCGCGCGCCCATCGGCGATATGGGTGACGCCGTCGATGGCGATTTCCCGCTTCTGCCCGATCACCGGCCGGGCGAGGACGAAGCGCGCGATTTTCAGCCGGTCGACATCGATGTCCAGGTCGGGAAGGATCGGCGCATTGGGATCGCTTTCCGTCACATTGAACTGCGGGCTGCGGGCCAGCACCACCAGCGGGCTTTCCAGCAGCCGCACGGAAATATGGTTGTTGATGTAGCGGAAGGGGCTCCAGACGACATGGACGCGCGGGGACACGGCGAAGGGCCCCTTGGGATCGCGCAGCACAAGGTCGTGGATCACCATGTCGCTGTAGATCGACCCTTCGATGCGGCCGACCTCTATGCCCATGCCCGATTCCAGCTTGAGCGCGGCGATCTGGCGGATCAGGAATTTCTTGCCCGGCTGGGTGTTGAGGAACAGCAGCAGCCCGGCGATAAGGACGGCGAGCGCGGCCAGCAGCCCGGCGGCGCCCAGCGCGATCTTCTGCCAGAGCGGACGGCCTTCGCGGATGACGATGCTGTCCGTGGTTTCCGTTTCAACGGTGGGCGGGGGTGTGTCCTCGGCCATCAGAATGCCTGCCCGATGCCGATATAGAGGGTGAATTTGGATTCGCCCGGCTGCCGGTTGATCGGCATGGCGATGTCCGCGCGGAACGGCCCGAAATTGGTGTAGAAGCGCCCGCCTACCCCGACGCCGTAGCGAATGCCGGAAAAGCGCGGGATGGAGCTTTCATAGACCTGCCCGGCATCGACGAAGGCGACGACGCCATAATCGCCGAAGCGGTAGCGGCCCTCTACCGCGAATTCGTTGACGGAGCGGCCGCCGACCGGATCGTCATTGGCGTCCTTTGG
This sequence comes from Sphingobium sp. DC-2, assembly GCF_000722555.1. Lineage (NCBI taxonomy): Bacteria > Pseudomonadati > Pseudomonadota > Alphaproteobacteria > Sphingomonadales > Sphingobiaceae > Sphingobium > Sphingobium sp. DC-2. The sequence continues at coordinate 98,537 of NZ_JNAC01000028.1, forward strand.
CCCCAGTTCCTGATAGCCGAAACCGCGCACCGATCCGCCGCCGCCCGCATAGACGCGGCGGGACGGCGCGATCTGGTCCCGCGCCGCGCCGCTGATGGTGCCCAGCCGCGTGCGCGCCGCGATCACCAGCGCGTCAGACACGGGATAATAGCCGGTCAGGTCGAACGTCGCCCGGACATAAGGCGACACATTGCCTTGCAGCGACGCTTCGGGCGACACGCGCAGATTGGCGCGGAACCCCTTGGTGGGGTTCAGCAGGTCGTTGGACCGGTCATAGCCGATCTGCGTGGGCAGGGAGCCGATGAAATAAGTGAGCCGCCGCTTTTCCGCCGTCGCCGGGTCGATCGTCGTCTGCTCGTTCGACAGCAGGATTTCCGCGCCATAGGTGTAGGTCCAGCGCTTCTGGAAAATCGGCGTGGACTGGCGCGCCCAGTTGATGTTGAGCCCGGCGGTATAGGCTTCGAACGCGTCGTAATTCTGATGGTTGATCAGCGCGCCTGTCTGGAAGGTGCGGTCGCGCTTGCCCGCGTTCGACCGGCGGAAGGTGCCCGACACGCCCTGTTCCTGCGTCCCGGCGATGACGCTGGCGATCAGCGCGCCTTCGGGCGGGAAGAGATTGCGGTGTGTCCATGTCGCCTCCGCGCGGAAGCCCTGGCCGGTGCCATAGCCAAGCTCGCCCGCCAGCGTGCGGGGCGGCCCCGCTTCCTGATCGACATGCAGATCGACATATTCGGTGCCGTCCGGCCCCGGCTCGCTGGTGCGCACCGGATCGACGGCGACGCTGGAAAACAGGCCCGTCGCCACCAGCGCGCGGCGCAGGTCATCGACCTTGCGGCTGTCATACAGCTCGCCCGGCTTGAAGCGGCTGATGACCTTCATATGATCCGTGCCGAACGCCTGCTTGGCGCCGCTGGTCGTGATGCCGCGGAAGGAGCCGCGCGGCCCCACCTCGACCGGCAGCGTGTAGGCGCCGGTGACGGTGGCGGGGTCGAGCAATATGTCCCGTTCCCCCACCTTGGCGAAGGGATAGCCGTTTTCGGGCAGCTTCACCCCGACATTCGCCTCCGCGCTCTCCACATCGGCGGCGACGATATAATCGCCGGTCTGGAGCGGCAGGCTGTCACGGACGAGGTTGGGCGGCACGGTCGCCCCGGCGTTGATGACGATATCGCCGATCTTGTAGCGTTTGCCGGGCGTGACCGAGAGCACCGCCTTCAACCCGCCTTCGCCCGTCTGTTCCAGCGAGGCGAGGGCGGTCGCGTCATAATAGCCCTCCGAATAGAGCAGCCGGACGGCCAGCGCCTCATCCTCATGCGCGCGCGCCTGCACCATCCCGGCGGTCTCCGCCCGGCCATCGCCATCGACCAGCGCGGACGCGTCGCGGAACGCATCCTCCAGCCCTGTCTTGCCAAAGCCCTCTATATCGACGGCGTAGCGTATTTCGGGCGTCTTTTCCTCCGGGCTTTCCGCCGCCACCTGAACCGGCACGGTCACGCTGTCGAGCGGCGGCAGCGGCTGGGCAAGCTCCATTTCCTGCTGCGGTTCGATGGCGGGCGGCAATTCCTGCGGCGCTGCGGCCTGCGGCATCTGCTGGTCGATCCAGCTTTCGATCGAAGGCAGGGGGGCAGCGGGGTTGGCGGCATCGCTATCGCCCCCCTTGGGCAGGCGCGCTTCGAACTCGCTGTCGGGCAGGATCGGTTCTTCTCCCTCAGGCGCGGCGGCGGGGGGCGGTGTCTGCGCCTGCGCCATCAGGGGGAGGGGGGACATGGCGATCATGAACATGCCCAAGGCACGCCGAACATTCTTCGCCTGCCTTGACCCCATGAAATTCGCGCCGCCCCTTTTAAGCCACCCGGCGCGTCCGCGCGGGACGGGAAATACGCATGGAACAAGGCTTTGGTTCCCATGACTCTGGCCATCCCCGCCGGGGCAGTCTAGGAATCGGGCATGAATGTCGCGCTGAACGTCTCCCGATCCTTCCTTGGTCAGCCCTGGCGCTGGCGCGGGCAGGGCGCGGATGCGCGATCGCCCGGCTACCTCGCCGACGATCTGGTGACGCAACTGCTGCTGGCGCGCGGCTGCCCGCGTGAAGCGGTGGACGCCCATCGCAATCCCACCATCCGCCACTTCATGCCCGACCCCAGCCTGTTCCGCGACATGGACGCGGCCGCCCACCGGCTGGCCGACGCCGTCCAGCGCGGGGAGCATGTGTGCATATTCGGCGATTATGACGTGGACGGAGCCACCAGCGCCGCCCTGCTGATCCGCCTGCTGCGCGACCTGGGCCTGGCCGCGCGGCCCTATATCCCCGACCGGCTGATGGAAGGCTATGGCCCCTCGGGCGAAGCTTTGGTGCGGCTGGCCGGGGAGGGGGCGACGCTGATCGTCACTGTCGATTGCGGCGCCCAGGCGTTCGAGGCGCTGGCCATGGCCAGGCAGACCGGCGTCGATGTCGTCGTCGTGGATCATCATAAATGCGCCGCCGCCCTTCCCGAAGCGTTCGCGCTCGTCAACCCCAACCGGCTGGACGAGGTGGAGGAAGCCGCCGCTCACGGCCATCTTGCCGCCGTGGGCGTCGCTTTCCTGCTGGGCGCGGCGCTGGTGCGCGTGCTGCGGTCGCGCGGATGGTTCGCCGCCCGCGCCGAACCCGCGCTCATCGACCTGCTGGACATCGTGGCGCTGGGCACCGTGGCGGACGTGGCGCAGTTGAAGGGGCTCAATCGCGCCTTCGTTGCCCAGGGGCTCAAGGTCATGGCGAAGCGGCGCAATGTCGGCCTGTCGGCGCTGATCGACGCCAGCCGCCTTAACCGCGCGCCGCTGTGCCATGATCTGGGCTTCGCGCTGGGGCCGCGCATCAATGCGGGCGGGCGCGTGGGCAAGGCCGACCTCGGCGTGCGGCTGCTGACGACGGAAGATCCGCTGGAGGCGGCGCAGATCGCGGCCGAGCTTGACCAGTTCAACGAGGAGCGCCGCGCCATCGAAGCGCTCGTGCAGGAACAGGCCGAAGCGCTGCTCGCCGCGCAGGGCAACCGCGCGGTGGCGGTGATCGCCGGTCCGGGATGGCATCCCGGCGTCATCGGCATCGTCGCTGGCCGCATCAAGGAGAAAGCGGGCCGCCCCGCCATCGTCATCGCAATGGATGAAGCGGGCGTGGGAAAGGGGTCGGGACGCTCCATTTCCGGCGTCGATCTGGGCGCGGCGGTGCTGGCGGCCAAGGACAGCGGCCTGCTGGCGGCGGGCGGCGGCCATGCCATGGCGGCGGGGCTGACGGTTGCGGCGGACAAGGTCGATGCGCTGGCGGATTTTCTCGACGAACGGCTGGCCGGGCCGGTGGCGCGCGCGCGGGACGATCGCGCGCTGCTGATCGACGCGGTGCTTGCCCCGGCCGGGGTCAACCCCGATTTCGTCGCCGCGATCGAGGCGGGCGGCCCCTACGGCGCGGGGTGGCCAGCGCCGCTGGTCGCCGCCGGGCCGATGCGCGTGATCAAGGCGGACGTGGTGGGCAACGGCCATTTGCGCGCCGTGATGGCGGGGGAGGACGGCCGATCGATCAAGACCATCGCCTTCCGCCAGGCCGAAAGCGATCTTGGCCAGGCGATATTGGGCGCGCCGCGCGACCGGCGGCTTTGGGTCGCGGGGCGGGCGAAGATCGATGATTGGGGTTCCCGCCCGGCGGCCGAACTGCATCTGGAGGACGCGGCCTGGGCGGATTGAACGATCCTGTCATTTTCCTTCGCCAAGGGGGTTGACCGCCGCAAACTCCCCCCCTAAAGCCGCCCTCGCTTCGCAGCGCCGCCCAAGCGGAACTGCATGTGGCCCCTTCGTCTAGCGGTCTAGGACGCGGCCCTTTCACGGCTGAAACACGGGTTCGATTCCCGTAGGGGTCACCACTTACGCCGGGATCGGCGAAGTTGTGCGGAAGACGCCAGAAATCAACGCTTCATTAGCTGTCCGATGACAGGCGAGGCGCCGCATCTCTGCCCGTTACGAGGCTGAGGTAAAGCGCCTGTCCGCATTGTCTCGTGGCCCTTGCACGCCATCAGGGCGCGGCGGCGTGGCCGTAGAGCGCCGCCGCGAAGATGCAGGCCATCGAAGCCCCGACGAGGATGCTGCGCCGGTCCTTGATCGCGAAGGCGACAGGATCGCCCTCGACCTCGCCGCGCCGCGCCATCATCCAGATCCGGTTCAGCCAGTAGATGAGCGGCAGGCAAAGCAGCCACAGCAGTTCGGGAACGGCATAGTGGGCGGCCGTCTCAGGATCGTGGGCGAAGAGAGCGAGCACGAGGATTGCGACCATGCCGGCGGAAATCCCCGACATCATCACCACGTCCAGATCGCCGCCGACATAGCCGCGCCCGCTCAGCAGGCGGTTCGGATCGATGGCCTCGCGCATTTCGATATAGCGCTTGAGATAGGCGAGGCTGAGGAACAGGAACACCGAGAAGAGGAGGAGCCAGAAGCTGAGCGGCACGCCGATCGCAATGGCTCCGATCCAGATGCGGATCGTGTAGAGCGAGGCAAGGACGATGGCGTCGCCGACCATCACGGCCTTCAGGCGGAAGGAATAGGCAGTCGTGATCGCCATATAGACGAGCAGCCAGAAGGTCAGCTTCGTTCCGCCCAGGAGCCAGCCCCCAATAAGTCCCGCGCCCGCCAGCGCGAGCGACAGGCCCAGCGCGGCAGGGATCGAGAGATCGCCATGGGCGAGGGGCCGCTTCCATTTGGTCCGGTGCGCGCGATCGGAATCGATGTCGAGCAGATCGTTCAGAAGGTAGATGGACGAGGCGATCAGCGACATGAGCAGCGCGGCAGCAATGGCCGTCAGCAGTACGGCAGGCTGGGTGAACGCGCCGGATGTGAAGGCGGGAACGAGAACGAGCGCGTTCTTGGCCCATTGATGCGGCCGCATGGCCTTTACCAGCGCGCGCGCCAGGCCGGGGCGAGGGCCGCCGAGACGTTCCACCGCCGATCGCGGCGGAACATGGCCGACTGACCAGCCCTGCCGCGCCTCGCGCCACAGGCAGCAGTCGGCGCGGCTGTCGCCCACATAATCGAACGGCGCATCGGGACCGATGCGCGCACGGATCGCAGCCAGCTTGGCGCTGCCCTTGAGATTGGCGCGGCCGCGCGTCGCGATGATCGGGCCGGATAGTTGCAGATGATCGGCGATGCAGCGGATATGGCGCCAGTGACTCGCGCTCGCCAGGATGACGGGGCGGCCATCGGCCTTCGCTTCCTCGATAAGGCCGAGCACTTCCTGACGATAAGGAAGCCGCGCGGCGTCGATCCGGTCGCGCCTTGCCGCCATCGTCTTGGCGGCGGCGCGGCCCGCTATCAGCCACAGAAGGACGGCCATCATTGCGGCGATGCCGGACCGCGCAATCCGCACGAAGCTTTCCAGCGAGATGTCCGCGCGTATCAGCGTTCCGTCCACATCCACGAACAGCGGGACCGCTTCGCTGGCGGCCATGGGGCGTTCATGCAGCATCGGGGCCGCTCCTTTGCGTGGCGGGACGGCGGTTCATGCGATCCCCTTTCAACAGGTCAGGCCGAGCGCGCGACCAGCACGCAGCCAGCCGCGATCAGCAACGTGCCGCCGACCCGCGCCGCGCTCAGGCCCTCGCCCAGGTACAGAGCCCCGGCGAGCATCGTCAGGATGAAGCCCATGCCGACGAAGGGATAAGCGAGCGACAGCGGGGCGCGGCCGAGAACGAAAAGCCAGAGCAGCGCGCCCACGCCATAGAGGCCAAGGCCGGCAAGGACCATGGGCGACTGGATGAGGCCGCCTACTTCGCCCCCGACCCCCGCCGTCCGCGCGCTCGCGGCGGCCGTGGTGCCCATCTTGAGCGCAAGCTGGGCGAGCGCGGACAGGCTGACACTTGTGAGAATCAGAAGGAAAAGGCGGAATGTCATGGATGTGTCCACTATCCGGCCCGGCTCAACATAAGGTAAATCCAGGCTGCTATGATCTGCCGGGCTGATGGGGTCGATGTTGTGTGGATCGGCCTATCAGCACGTCATTTCCCTTCGCTTCCATGACCCGGTAGCCCGGCGGCAAGCCGATCCGGTCTGCCGCGACGCCCCATATCCAGATGGTCTGGAAATCGTCGTTCGCCATGTCCCGGACGCGCTCCGCCAGTGCAGCCTGATCCACCTTGCCGGCGGGGCAGACGGCCTCGACATCCTCCGACAGGTCGAACCAGCGGGCACGATCCCCGGGATCGCGGATGGTCATCAGGTCGGAGCCGTCCACCTTGAACATGGTGTTGGTGAAGGCATCGCGGCGAGGAATGACGAGCCCCGGCAGCTTGCGGTCGGGATTGAGAACCCATGGCGTGCGGCAGTCGGAATGAACCGCGATGAAGCCCATGCGGCTGCCCCGCGGGACATCGTCCAGGATGCGCAAGCGCTGTTCCAGCACGGTCCCGGCACGATGCCAGCTCGCCGATATGCCAACTACCCGCACCGCGAACAGCAGCGCACCGGCGGCGAACAGGAGCCGCTCACGCCGGGGCTGCGCCGCTGGCGTGATGGAGAGCAGCACCAGTATGACGCCGACAGGGGCCAACCGGAAATCGGCGCCCCAGCTGCCCAGAACCTTGGTCGGCATGATGACCGACAGGAAGGAGATGCCGAGACCGGCGGCGAGCAGCCTGGCATCGGCCCGGCGGCCGCCTGCCCAGGCGAAGGCCAGCAGCGCGAGCACGCCGATCGCTCCGGTCATCGCCAGATCGGGATAGCGGGACCAGCCCTTGAGCACGGCGGCGAAGCTCATGAACTTGCCCCAGAGCAGATGCTGGTCGCTGTAGCTGAAGACAGGGCCGCCGGACGCGCCGCGCCACATCAGCAACGGAACGAGAGGCAGGGCCAGCGGCAGCAGGCGGCGCGCACTGGCGGCGATATCACGAAGCCCCCGCACGCGCACAAGCTCGGCGCAGCCTGCCACCACCAGCAGCACGGTCCATCCGCCCAGATGAGCCGTCCATACGAGCAGCGCCGCGAGCGCGAACAGCAGTGCCCCGCGCACCGTTTCGGGCGGGCGAGCGAGATAGGCCGCGAACACCAGCAGGGCCAGGGCGACGCTCAGGCAATAGTTGACGAAGCCGTACATATAGGCCTGATGGAAAACCAGCGGCAGGGCCAGCATCGCGCTGGCGCTTATGCGGCCGTGGGCCACGCGCGACAGGAGCAGGATCGCGGCGGCCGTCAGTGGGGCGATGAACGACACGGCGGCGCGCGTCGCCGTCTCCGCATCAAGCCACTGCATGAGCAGCATGACGGGAAGATCGACGCCCAGATTGCCGATCCAGCGCCACTGGACATCGAAATAGTGGTCGAGCATGCCTCCGCTGCCGTGATGGAACATGACATGGTGGCGCGCGATATGATTGGGCAGATCCGCAAGCCCCGGTATGGGGTTCAGAAGCACTGGCAGGAATGCCAGCGTGATCAGCAGGGCAAGGATCGCCCAAACGCGCATGCGCTCTGCCGGAACGGGAAATCGCCTGGACTGCATCGTTGATCCACGGGCTCATATGTTGCGAGGGTTGCGGGAACCATCGATCCTGATGGCGAAGGATTGATTTTCCTTTACCGTCCCGCCCAGGCGAGCTGCGCTGCCGCCGCTGCCTTAACCAAACCCTTAGCATTGGGCTTTAGCTAGTCTGCTTCGAGCTGTCCGCCGCGGCGCGGGATATCGCATCATCATGTTGAAAGCAGAAGGGCGCATGCAGGATTTAAGCGACGCGCGGATCGATGACAGCAATTTCGGCGGCCGCATCCGCAGCGCCGTTTTCTGGCGATCGGGCAGCCAGATCATCAGCCAGGTCGTTTCCTGGACCTGCACCCTGATCGTGGTGCGCCTGCTCGATCCGGCCGACTATGGCCTGTTCGCGATGACTCAGGTCGTCCTGAACTTCATGAGCTTCATGAACGGCTATGGCCTGGTGAGCGCGCTGGTTCAGGCGCCCTCGCTCGAAGCCAAGCAGGTGCGTCAGGCCTTTGGCCTGATGCTCGTGCTCAATTTGGGCCTTGCGCTGGCGCAGTTGACGCTCGCGGGCGTCGCGGCTGATTATTACGGTCAGCCGATGGTCGCGGACCTCCTGCGGGTGCAGGCCCTCATCTATCTCAGCACGCCCTTCATCTCCCTGCCCGAAGTGCTGATCGGCCGCAGCCTCGATTTCAGGCGCTCCGCCATCGTCAACATCGTCACCGCCCTGATCGCCGCATTGACCGCATTGACGGGCGCGTTGCTGGGCTGGGGCGTCTGGACATTGGTCATAGCGCCCCTGGTCGGCTTCTGGGCCAAGGCGGCCGGCAATGTGATCGTGACGCGATTTTTCATATGGCCGAGCTTCGATTTTCGTGGAACCGGCCAGATGATCGCCTTCGGCATGGCGCTGCTTGGCTCTCAACTGCTCATCATGATCCAGAGCCAGTCCGATATATTGATCGGCGGGCGCTTTCTTGGAGCCCATGAACTGGGCCTGTATGCCGAGGCGTTGTTCCTGACGCAGATTTTCATGTCGCGCTTCATTCCTCCCCTCAATGAGGTAGCGTTTCCCGCCTATGCGCGCATGCAGTCGGACAAGGTGCTGCTTGGCCGGTCCTTCAGGCGGGCAGCCCGGCTGATCCTCCTGATCGCCTGTCCGCTCTATCTGGGCATGGCGGTCGTTGCCGCGCCTCTGGTCGAACTGCTGTTCGGATCGAAATGGCTGGGGATGGCGCCCCTGGTGTCGATCCTCGCCCTCTCCATGCCTTGCTACGCATTGCAGGTATTGTTCAGCCCGGCTCTCAACGCCATCGGTTTGCCACGCCTTACCGCGACCATATCGGCCATCGGCGCACTATTGATGCCAGTGTCGTTTCTAATCGGCGTGCGGATGGGCGTGATGGGACTTGCCGTGGCCTGGGGCGCGGGGATTCTGCTCCTGACACTGGCCACCATTCGGATTGCGGCGCCAGCCATAGGCCTGCGCCCGGCGAGTTTCGCGGGCGTGATCCTCCCTTCGCTGTGCGCTTCCCTGCCGATGGCGCTGGCGGTGCATGTCCTTGGCCTCATGCTCCCGCCATTGCCGGTTGCGGCCAGGCTGGGGCTGCTCGTCTCGGCAGGCGTGATTATTTATGGAGTGTCGCTGTTCATCTGCGCGCGCGAAACATTGGACGAACTGCTCGCAATGCTGCGAGGCAGGCCTCTCCCGCTCAAAACCGCCGGTTGAGCCGGATCAAATGGGTGAAATGTCTCCGGCCGCCTGACCTGTTGTCTGAGAACGCCTGCCGGTCCGGTCCAGTGACCGGATCGCCGCCAGCGACCGCTGCAAATAGGTGAATTTGTGCCAGCGATAGGTGCCGATGAAGTGCAGAAATCGCACGTCTTCGGCGATGGGTTCTCCCCAATAGTTGACATAGAGGCCGGATGGCAGCGCCACGGCATTGGCATCATTGGCGACCACGAAGTTGGACGTGACTTGTTCGGTGCCCCATTCGCGCCATCGCGCCTGGCCCAGCATTGCGCTCATCGCCTGCGAAAAGGCGGTTGCCAGCGCGCGGTTCTGTCCACGGGCGAAACCGGCAAAACCTGAGCAGCCCCGCACGTAGCGCGGGCGTTCCAGCCCCGGAATTTCCAGCCGGGTCAGGAGGGATTCGGTCGCACCCTGAATATGGCCCGTCCGGTCCTCCTCAGAGGGCGATCCTCCGGGGAAAAACCGCCGCTCAAATTCCCCGGCATCCAGGATGCTTTCGACCTGCGTTTCAGCGCCGAGCAGGGTGAAGCTTGCGTTGGCGGCAATAGCTGCCTCGACATGGGGAATGGGGCCTGTGGTGACGGTGTCTGAATCGAGCTGGATGATGTAGTTGCCGGCCGCCATGTCCAGAATGGTCAGCAAACGCTCCCAGGTCCCGCCGCGCGGGCAGGGGCCGACATCGACATCCTTGATCGACAGGATAACCGGATCATCCAGATGGCGGCGCAGAAGCGAGCGATCGCGTCCGGTCAGGGTGCCGTCATCCAGGATGACGAAACGCCCCCGCCTGAGATGATGATGCAGCGATTTCGCGGCCACCATATAGGGGATCATGACCCCGGTGCCGATCATCGAGAATATGATGACGCCATCGTCGCTGGAGCATATGGGCCGAGTGCTGAATATCGCTTCGCACAGATGGTTGTAGGTCGCGCGCTTCAGGCGCCATGCAATCTCCGGCCACATCCCCGCAACGTCTCCATATCATGAGATGACGGCGTGAACTCAGCCATTCAGGCGCGGGTCCCCATACATCTCGCCTGTTCGGCAGCCGCTGGATTCAGCCCAATGACCCGATTCCACGGACAATATGCTTTTCGCCCATCCCCAAATGACGATCGGCTCGTGGAAGCATTGTCGAGCAAGCCGGAAAAGGGCTGAAATGGTTGCATGCCTCTAAGAAGACCGCTTATCCGGCAAAGGTAAAATGATCGCTAACTTTTGAATTCGGGGATGGCGCCCAGCCTCCGCTTCCCGGCCTGTTTCGCGCGATTGCAGGGATCAAAGCCGCCGAGGGACCGTTTTCCTGCCAGAAACCGGGCAAAAAAGGCGATCTTTCCTGTGCAATCCCTCCATTGGCCAAGCCAGCTTATCATCGTCCGTCATGGCCAGAGCGCCGGGAATGTGGCCCGCGACGCAGCGATGGAGGCGCAGGCGGACCGGATCGCGCTGTCGGTGCGCGATGCCGACGTGCCCTTGAGCGGGCTTGGCCGGGACCAGGCGCGCGCGCTTGGCCACTGGTTCGCGAGCGGGGCGGAGGATGAGAGGCCGCAAGTGCTGCTCTCCTCCCCCTATCTGCGCGCCTTCCAGACCGCGCAACTGTTCCGCGAGGCAGGGGGCGCGCCTGCGGACGAGCCGATCTGCTTCGACGAAAGGCTGCGGGAAAAGGAATTCGGCATCCTTGACGGGCTGACGACCAGCGGCATCCACAGGCTGGAGCCCGCGCAGGCGGAATTCCGGCGGATGCTGGGCAAATTCTATCATCGCTCCCCCGGCGGAGAAAGCTGGTGCGACGTCATCCTGCGCCTGCGGTCGGTGATGGACACGATATCGCTGCACTATGCGGGGCAGCGGGTGATGATCTTCACGCATCAGGTCGTGGTGCTGTGCATGCGCTACATCATCGAAGGGCTGGACGAAGCGGGCATATTGGAGATCGACCGGGCGGGGGATGTCGCCAACTGCGCGATCACCGACTATCGCTACGATCCCGCGCATGGCCGCAACGGCGGCCTTGTCTTGCAGCGCTATAATGTCACCGCGCCGCTGGAAGAGGAGGCGACGCCCGTCACCCGCGAGCCTGACGCGATCGCAGGGGCGCGGGGATGACGCCGCTCCCGCCCCTGGACGCGCAATGGCTGCGCTCCCATCCCTTGCCCGAACCGGACGGCGCATCCGACAAGAACAGCCGCGGCCGCGTGCTGGTGGCGGGCGGGGCGGAGTTCGTGCCGGGCGCGCTGCGCCTGACGGGCGAGGCCGCCCTGCGCGCGGGCGCGGGAAAGCTGAAGATGGCGACCGTCCGCTCCGCCGCCATGTCGCTGGGCGTGCTGGTGCCCGAAGCGGCGATGATCGCGCTGCCCGCGCAGGAAGATGGCGAGATCGCGGCGGAAGGCGCGGACATCCTCGCCACGCATCTTTCGCGCTGCGACACGCTGATCCTGGGGCCGGGGATGAGCGCCAGCGCCCAGACCGACGATCTGGTGGCGCGCATCCTGTCGGCGATGGAGCCGCCGTTGACGCTCGTGCTCGACGCCGCCGCCCTGACCTCCGCCCGCCACTTGCAATCGGCGATCGCGCGGCAGGGCGGGCGGGTGATCATGACGCCCCATCATGGCGAGATGGCGGTCCTGACCGGCCGGGATGAAGCGGCCATCGCCGCCGATCCCGCCGCAATCGCCTGTGAGGTGGCCCGCCGGTTCAACGCGATCGTCCTTTTGAAGGCGAACCAGAGCATCGTCGCCGGGCCGGGCGGCGAGTGCCTGCTGCATGAAGGCGGCTGCGTCGGGCTGGCGACGGGCGGTTCGGGCGACGTGCTTGCGGGCATCGTTGGCGGCCTTGCCGCGCGCGGGGCTGACCCTTTCACCGCCGCCGCCTGGGCCTGCTGGGTCCATGGTCATGCCGGGCGGCAGCTCGCCTCGCGCATCGGCCAGATCGGCTTTCTGGCGCGGGAGATATTGCCGCTCATTCCCCCGGCGCTGGGGGAAGCCGCGCGCAGCTAGAGAGCGCTCGCAAGCGCCATGATGACGCCGCCGCCGACCAGCAGCAGGCCCATGATCTCGCTGCGCGCAATTCGCTCGCCCAGATAAAAATGGCCAAAGCCCAGGGTGAAGGCGACCTCGATCTGCCCGACCACCCGCACTAGCGCGACGGGCGCGGTGGCAAAGCCGGTGAACCAGCAGGCCGACCCAAGGGCGGACAGCAGGCCGACTTGCCCCGATATGCGCCAGGTGCTGAACACGCGCGCTATCTCCCCCCGCTCGCGCAGCAGCAGATAGCCGCCCTGCATGACGATCTGGAGCGCGAGCGTCGCGACCAGCACGATCAGCGCGGCGAGGATGGCGTCGTCGCTCCCCACCTCCTGCGTGGCGCGGCGGATGCCGATGGCGGTCAGCGCGAAGAAGAAGCCCGATGCGATGCCGGTCAGCGCGGCGGGCTGGCCAAGCGCTTTCAGGAAATCGGCCGGACCCATGCGCTTGCCGCCGGTCGACAGCAGCATCACCCCGGCGACCCCGCACCCGATGCCCGCCCAGGCGAGCGGGCTCAGCCGCTCCCCCATCAACAGGAAGGACAGGAGTGCGCCCTGCACCGCTTCCGTCTTGGAATAAGCGGTGCCGACGACGAAATTCCGGTGGGCGAACGCCATGATCAACAGGTTGGTCGCGATGATCTGCGCCATCCCGCCGCCCAGGCAAAAGAGCAGGAACATCGGGTCGGGCCGGGGAAAGGGCCCGGCAAAGAGCAGCCGGTAGCCGCCCAGCAGGATGATCGCGAAGGGCAGGCCGTAAAGATAGCGGACCAGTCCGGCGGCATTGAGCGACAAGCTGTGGCTGACCCGCCGCTGGATCGCGGTGCGCCACGCCTGCGTCACGCCTCCGACGAGGGCGGCGGGAAGCCAGATGGGCGAGGTGATCACAGCTGGTCCTCCCCATCGCCAGATGGGGATGATTTTAGCATCATGCCTTTTCGAGAAGGCCTTCCTTCCTGATCTTTTCCTGCCAGACCAGCGGGGCGAGGCGGTGGACATTCTGGCCTTCGCTATCGACGGCGACGGTGACGGGCATGTCCTGCACCTCGAACTCGTAGATGGCTTCCATGCCAAGGTCTTCGAAGCCGACGACCTTCGCGCCCTTGATCGCACGGGCGACGAGATAGGCCGCGCCGCCGACCGCCATCAGATAGGCGCTCTTGTGCCTGGCGATGCTGTCGGTCGCGGCCGGGCCGCGTTCCGCCTTGCCGACGCAGGCGGCGAGGCCCTGTTCCAGCATCATGTCCATGAACTTGTCCATGCGCGTCGCGGTGGTGGGGCCAGCGGGGCCGACCACTTCGTCGCGCACCGGATCGACCGGGCCGACATAATAGATGACGCGGCCCTTGAAATCGACCGGCAGCGGCTCGCCCTTGGCCAGCATGTCCTGGATACGCTTGTGCGCGGCGTCGCGGCCGGTCAGCATCTTGCCGTTCAGCAGCAGGCGGTCGCCATGCTTCCAGCTCTGTACGATGGCGGGCGTCAGAGTGTCGAGATCGACGCGGATCGCTTCCTTGCTGGGCTTCCAATCGACCTGCGGCCATTCGGATAGCTTCGGCGCTTCAAGATAAGCGGGACCCGAACCGTCCAGCGTGAAATGCGCGTGGCGGGTCGCGGCGCAGTTGGGGATCATCGCGACCGGCTTGCCCGCCGCATGGCAGGGATAGTCGTGGATCTTGACGTCGAGCACGGTGGCGAGGCCGCCCAGGCCCTGCGCGCCGATGCCCAGCGCATTCACCTTGTCATACAGTTCGATCCGCAGTTCCTCGATCTTGTTCTGCGGGCCCCGCGCTTTCAGTTCGCCCATGTCGATGGGGTCCATCAGGCTTTCCTTGGCCAGCGCCACCGCCTTTTCCGCCGTGCCGCCGATGCCGATGCCCAGCATGCCGGGCGGGCACCAGCCAGCGCCCATCTGCGGCACCATCTCCAGCACCCAGTCGACGATCGAATCGCTGGGGTTCATCATCTTGAACTTGGTCTTGTTTTCGGAACCGCCGCCCTTGGCCGCGACATCCACCGTCACCTTGTTGCCCGGCACCATTTCGACATTCAGCACGCAGGGCGTGTTGTCCTTCGTATTCTGGCGCGAAAAGGCGGGGTCCTTCAGGATCGAGGCGCGCAGGCGGTTTTCCGGGTTCAGATAGGCGCGGCGCACGCCTTCATCGACGACCTCCTGCATGGAGCGGCTGTTGTCGTCCAGGCGGCAATCCATGCCCCATTTGATGAAGACGTTGACGATGCCGGTGTCCTGGCAGATCGGGCGGTGCCCTTCGGCGCACATGCGGCTGTTGGTCAGGATCTGGGCGATGGCGTCCTTGGCCGCCGGATTGGCTTCCGCCTCATAGGCTTTGCCCAGCGCGCGGATATAATCCATCGGATGATAATAGCTGATGAACTGGAGCGCGTCGGCGACGCTCTCGATCAGGTCGGCGGTCTTGATGACGGTCATCTACCCTAATCCCTATCTTGCGCCCGCCCTGCACGGCGGGTCCTCGCCCGCGCGGCTAATAGGGATTTGGCCCCGAGTCCAGCGAGCTATCCGCCGGCATAGGGGAACATGGGCCACCAGGGCTGCTTTTCCTCCAGCACCCGTGCAAAGCTCGCCCGCGCCTCCAGCCGGTCGAGATAGGCGGCCAGCGCCGGAAAGCCGCCGCGCATCGGCTCCACCTTGTCCGCGTAAAAAAGGGCCGGGGCGGCGGCGCAGTCCGCCAGCGTGAAATCATCCCCCGCCGCCCATCGCCGCGCGCCGATCCGCTCCTCCAGCATGGCATAGGCCTTGCCCAGCAGGATGCGCGCCTCGCTCACGCCCTGCACGTCGCGCGCGTCCTCCGCCCGCAGCCGGTCGGCGACGATCTTCTGCATCGGCGTCATCACATAATTGTCGAACAGCCGGTCCATCAGCCGCACCTCCAGCGCCTCCGCCGGATCCTCAGGAAGCGGGCGGAAGGGGCCGGGGCATCGCTGCCCCAGATATTCGATGATGATGCTCGCCTCGGCCACCGTCTGCCCGCGTGCCTCGTCGCGCAGCACCGGGAATTTGCCGATGGGCCAGAGCGCCAGCCACGCCTCCGCCACGCCCGGCTCCTCCATCATCCTGCGCTCGAAAGGCGTCTCATTCTCGTAAAGGGCGATCAGCACCTTCCAGCAATAGGAGGAGAGCGGGTGATAATAGAGAATCATGGGGCTCTGCCTCTCTTTCGCGCGCCGTGCGTGGCGGATTGGCGCTTCTTACCATGCTTTGCGGGCTACGGCTCATCCACAGTTGATCCACATCAGATTGTGGATAAGCCGGTGGATAACCACCATCCTTAGCGGAAAGGGACAAGCCTGTTGACCTGATCCCGCTGATTTGGCGGACAAGTGGAAATTATTTTCGTTCTCAAATTGTTTCTCTTGCCTTTTGCAGGAGCGCCGGAAGTCCGCGCGTCGCTGCGATGCAGGAGCGCGCCATGTCACGCAAATGCCATCCAATCCGCCGCGCAGAGTCCTCGTACCGTCATTTACCCTCTTGCAAGCAAAAGAAGCTGTGGCACTATCCCTTGTATCAGGTTAACGGGGGTTACCCAACAGATTGTGATCGCACGGCCGGACCATTTTCCGGGCGAGGACGTTTCGTCCCATGCGATCCGCTGCTGGCGAGCCCCGCTGCCGGTCCGGCAAGCCTTTAATCAGAGGCTTGACCGAATCGAACGGAACAGGAACATTCGGGGGCTCGGATGGATTTTCGTGACAGCGAACAAACAGGTGCAGACGACGTGGCGACGGTAATCGACGAAGTGGTGGAAATGGTGGCGGAAAAGAAGAAGGCTGCACCGGCCAAGGCGCCCCCCGCGCCTTCCTCTTCGTCCATTCAGGCGCGCCGGTTCGACGTGGTCACGGACGACAGCCGCGACGCGCTGCTGACCGAATTCGGCAAGGACACGCTGAAGGACCGCTATCTGCTGCCCGGCGAATCCTATCAGGACCTGTTCGCCCGCGTCGCGGCCGCCTATGCCGATGATCAGGCCCATGCTCAGCGCGTCTATGACTATATCTCTCGCCTGTGGTTCATGCCCGCGACGCCGGTGCTGTCCAACGGCGGCACCGGCCGCGGCCTGCCCATCAGCTGCTATCTCAACAGCGTCGACGACAGCCTGGAAGGCATCGTCAACACCTGGAACGAGAATGTGTGGCTCGCCTCGCGCGGCGGCGGCATCGGCACCTATTGGGGCAGCGTGCGCGGCATTGGGGAGCCGGTGGGCCTCAACGGCAAGACCAGCGGCATCATCCCCTTCGTCCGGGTGATGGACAGCCTGACGCTGGCGATCAGCCAGGGCTCGCTGCGCCGTGGTTCGGCGGCCTGCTATCTCGACATCTCCCACCCGGAGATCGAGGAGTTTCTGGAGATCCGCAAGCCTTCGGGCGACTTCAACCGCAAGGCGCTCAACCTCCACCATGGCGTGCTGCTGACCGACGAGTTCATGGAAGCGGTGCGCAACGGCAGCGAGTTCCAGCTGAAATCGCCCAAGGACGGTTCCGTGCGCGGCACCGTGGACGCGCGCAGCCTGTTCCAGAAGCTGGTGGAAACCCGGCTGGCGACGGGCGAGCCCTATATCGTCTTTTCCGACACCGTGAACAACATGATGCCCAAGCATCATCGTGAACTGGGGCTCAAGGTTTCCACCTCGAACCTCTGTTCGGAAATCACCCTGCCGACGGGTCGCGACCATCTCGGCAATGACCGGACGGCGGTCTGCTGCCTTTCGTCCCTGAACCTGGAAACCTGGGACGAATGGAACAGGGACCCCGTCTTTGTCGAGGATGTCATGCGCTTCCTCGACAATGTGCTCCAGGATTATATCGACCGCGCGCCGGACGAAATGGCGCGGGCGAAATATTCGGCGGCGCGTGAACGGTCGGTGGGCCTTGGCGTCATGGGCTTCCACTCCTTCCTCCAGGCGCGGGGCCTTCCCTTCGAAGGGGCGATGGCCAAGAGCTGGAACCTGCGCATCTTCAAGCATATCAACGAGAAGGTGAACGAAGCCTCGATGCAGCTTGCGGTCGAGCGCGGGCCGTGCCCCGACGCCGCCGACATGGGCGTGATGGAGCGCTTTTCCTGCAAGATGGCGATCGCGCCCACCGCGTCGATCAGCATCATCTGCGGCGGCACGTCGGCCTGCATCGAACCGATTCCTGCGAACATCTACACCCACAAGACGCTGTCCGGCAGCTTCGTGGTGAAGAACCCCTATCTGGAAAAGATCCTGCGCGAAAAGTCGAAGGATTCGACCAACGTCTGGAACACGATTCTGGAGCGCGGCGGGTCGGTCCAGCATCTCGACTTCCTGAGCCAGGAGGAGAAGGACACGTTCAAGACCAGCTTCGAAATCGACCAGCGCTGGCTGCTCGAACTCGCGGCCGACCGCACGCCCTTCATCGATCAGGCGCAGTCGCTGAACCTGTTCATCCCGGCGGACGTGGAAAAATGGGACCTGATGATGCTCCATTTCCGCGCCTGGGAACTGGGCATCAAGTCGCTCTACTATCTGCGGTCGAAATCAGTGCAGCGCGCCGGTTTCGCAGGCGGGGTGGAGGCCGACAACACCATCGACGCACCGAAATTCGAGCTGGGCGGGGGAAGCACGGACTATGACGAGTGCCTTGCGTGCCAATGAGCTAATGGGGGGGATGGGCGCGGCGGCGGCAACGCCGGCCGCGCCCACACAATCACCGCTCGTCCTTTTCCTCTTCAAAGAGGACGGCGTTGGCCCCGGTCGCAGACAGCCTTACGGTGCCGTCCTCATCAACCCCGGCGATCAATCCCTTGCTGATATAATGATGATGCCCGGCGTGACCACCCTGGCCGCTGTCCGCCTTGATCAGCTTGATACGATCGCCCTCGACATGATCGACAGTGCCGACATGGACGCCATCAGCGCCGATAATATCGGCATGTTCCTTGATGCTGCTCAGATCAACCATCATATTGCTCCTGTGCCGGGAATGACGGGACCTCAACGTTCCGCGCCCGCGCAGGTTGCGCTTATCCATTAATTCGGAGCCGACCCCCATGCCCCTTCTTCAAGCCAGCAAGGTCTACAAGCCTTTCGAATATCCCTGGGCCTATGAGTTCTGGAAGCGCCAGCAGCAGCTCCACTGGCTGCCCGAAGAAGTGCCGCTGGGCGAGGATTGCCGCGACTGGGCGCAGAAGCTGTCGGATCATGAGCGCAACCTGCTGACCCAGATCTTCCGCTTCTTCACCCAGGCGGACGTGGAAGTGCAGGATTGCTACCACGAAAAATATGGCCGCGTGTTCAAGCCGACCGAAATCAAGATGATGCTGACCGCGTTCAGCAACATGGAAACGGTGCATATCGCCGCCTACAGCCATCTGCTCGACACGATCGGCATGCCCGAAACCGAATATTCGGCCTTCCTCCAATATAAGGAGATGAAGGACAAGCATGACTATCTGGCGCAGTTCGGCGTCGACACGGACGAGGATATCGCCAAGACGCTCGCCATGTTCGGCGGCTTCACCGAAGGGCTGCAACTCTTCGCCAGCTTCGCCATGCTGATGAACTTCCCGCGCTTCAACAAGATGAAGGGCATGGGCCAGATCGTCACCTGGTCGGTGCGCGACGAAACGCTGCACTGCGAAGGCATCATCAAGCTGTTCCACGCCTTCGTGAAGGAACGCGACTGCCTGACCGCATCGGTCAAGGACGACATCATGGACATGTGCCAGAAGACGGTGCGGATCGAGGACGCGTTCATCGACCTCGTCTTCGAAATGGGGCCCGTCCCCGGCATGACGCCCAAGGACATCAAGAAATATGTCCGCTACATCGCCGACTGGCGGCTGGGCCAGCTGGGCTTGAAGCCCATCTACATGATCGATGAGCATCCCCTGCCGTGGCTGACCCCGCTGCTGAACGGCGTCGAACACGCCAACTTCTTCGAAACCCGCGCCACCGAATATTCCAAGGGCGCGACGCGCGGCCAGTGGAACGAGGTCTGGGACGCGTTCGACCGCCGCAAGAAGCTCAAGTCCGGCGACGCGGCCAACGCGGATGAGGCGAACGACCCGGATATGTTCAAGGCTGCGGGGATCGCGGCGGAGTAATCAGTAAGGTGATCTTCAACATCTTGCTAAGAAGCTTTCGACAGAGATCAATCTTATGATTGACGTCCGTGCACTAGCTAACATAATTTTAGACCAAGCTGACAGTCGTGGCATTGAGATCACGAACATGGCGCTTAACAAAATCACTTATTTTGTACATTGTGATTATCTTATCGAGAACAATCATCCGCTGGTAAAAGCCAAAATTGAAGCTTGGCAACATGGTCCAGTCTTTCGAGAAGTGTATCATGAATTTAAGAGATGGGAAGATTCGCCAATAAGATCAAGAGCCACTAAAGTGGACCCTTTTTCTGGTGAGGTGGTGATCGCTAAAGTCCAGTTTGGCGAAGCAGAAGGGAAGTATATTGCAAATCTAATCGACAGATACATCGAGTTTTCTGCCGCATACCTGCGGGCTGTATCCCATAAAGAAGGCGGGCCGTGGCATGTTGTCTGGGGCCACGACGGTAGAGCCAATCCGGGGATGAAAATATCTGACGATCTAATTTTGCAGCATTATTCAGCTGGAGCGCGTCAATGAGTGTCTACGATGATCCTCTCTTCAAGAAACTTGACCGCATTCCAGGTGCGCCGAATTTTGTGCGTTACAACTTCGAAGAGTTGGTGAAGACCACCAAAGCATATGTTCAGTTCGCCAAGGGCATGCCGACAGTAAGCTATCTTGAGGGCATGAAAATAATTAAAGACTTGGTACTGGGTTGGATAGATGTTGATCAAGCTAACAAGGCAGCACGGCGGTTGAAAGCCTCGCCCTCACAGCAGGCTGTTATCGACTTTGTGAAAGCATTTTGTGATTATGCAGCTAATCGGACGTATACAGCAACGCCGGCTTACAGCGATTTTTCGACATCTTTTACTATCGGGCGCAATCTCTACGTCCCCGTAAAGCCGACGCTGGTTGCGCGCGAGGATGGGCAGCTTAAGCCTGTCTTTGTTTTCGGCTGGAAATCTGTACCGCTTACTACATTTCAGCGACGCTTGCTTATGACCATTCTCGAGGATGCTATTTTCTCACTAACTGACTTTGAAGATTCAGACGCTGAAATTGTCTTTCTCCCCGAGAACGATGATGGGCTTCGCAAGCCCGAAATATGGCACCGTGGGGATTACACCCTCTTGTCGCCGTCTGAGCTAACGAACCAGATGGAGGTATTTCTCTCGGCTCGTGAGTCAGCTTATCCCATAATTGCTGATTGGCTTTCGAACAGGAACAAGCCAGCATCAGATAACTCGACCGTCACTGATCAGACAGAACAGGCGGCTTCGGAGTTGATGCTGCCGTTCGAAGAATAAATAACTTGGGTGGCTTGCTCTGTCCTACATTCCGAGCCCGGGTATACCCTACGTCGGCTTTTTTAACCTGGCACAAATAACGGACGGCTTAGCTGTTTTTATCAATCGACGGCGTGAACTTCGCTACTCCGCAGCGCTCACCCGCAAGTAAATCCGCCACCTGTCCGCCCGCTGAACACAAGGTTTTGTTCCGTTCATGCAACGGCGCCGCCTCATCATGAGTTAGCTCCACAGCCTGATAATAATGGCAAGGAGCAAGTCATGAATTTCTCGATGAAGCGGACCATTGCCGCTCTGTCGCTTGGCGCGATGACGCTGACCGGTATCGCCGCTACCCCAGCGTTCGCGCAGCGCCCCGCATGGGGAGAGGGATCGGCGCGGGAGCAGCGCCGGGATAACCGCGAATATCGCCGCGATGTTCGAGACGCCCGGCGCGAATATCGCAAGGATGTCCGCGAGGCGCGCCGCGATTGGCGCGACGATCGCCGGGAGGATCGCCGCGACAATCGCTTGAGGCGCCCAGGCCGGACCGTCTACAACTATGACTGGAACCGCCCGGATCGCCGCTATGGCACCCGCTACCGGCCGGACCGCTATTATCGCAGCGGCTATGAACCGATCCGCGTGACCCGCAACACCCGCATCTATCGCGGCTATGACGATCGCTATTATTGCCGCCGCTCGGACGGCACCACCGGCCTGATTGTCGGCGCGGCGCTGGGCGGGCTGCTCGGCAACCAGCTTGATCGCGGCGGGTCGAGCCTGCTGACGACGCTGATCGGCGGCGGCGCGGGCGCTCTGCTCGGCCGCGAGATCGATCGTGGCGGAGTGAGTTGCCGTTAACTACGGCACCAGGGCTGGCGTGATCCCTGCCAGGGGCGCGCCAGCCCTTCTGCAACCAGCATCGCTCCGATCGACCGGCCGCCCCGGCTGACCAGACGCAAAGAGCGGCCGTAGCGATCCTTGTCCCGCTCGACCGATTGCAGAGAAAAGCCGCCAGCGTTCAGCAGCGCCAGCAGGCGGAGGGTGGCGCGCTGTCCCCGTTCATATTCCGCCGGGCAGCGCGGCCGATGCGTTTCGGGCGTATCGATATCGGCGATGCGGATTTTTTCCCCGCCCAGCCGGAACGTGTCGCCATCCACGACGCAATCCGTCCCGCCTCCGGTCTTGCACAGGCCGAAACGCTCGGCGGAAGCGGGCTGAGCAATGAAGATGGCGAATGCGGCAAGGGCGGTGAGGGCGAAGGGGCGGCAGACCATCGCATGAGCATAGGCCGCGCTCCGTCTTGCGCCCGTTCAAGCTGATCCGCATTCCCTCCGTTCCGGCGGGAAGGTCAGCTCTCCTCCCGCATTCCCTGGCCCAGCATGTCGTCTTCATCGTCCATATTCTCGGTATCTACTTGCCCCAGTGCACTTTCCTCATCGTCCATCTGCGGCTCACCGGCGAAGGCGTCCATGTCGATCCGCCCGGAACGGTTCATTTCTTCCATCCGCTCCACCAGGTCGGGCGTGTCGTCAGGGATGATCTGTGCGGGGTTGGGGCGGCCGCCGCGCTCGCTGTCTTCGGACAGGTCGGTGCTGCGGACACGCGCGTCGTCCGCGACGTCCTGCGCCTGCGATCCGCTGTCACGCTGCTCGTCATTCTCCTCGACGGTGTTGGGGAAGCGGTCCTTGTCGGGTTGGTCCATGGCATGTCTCCTTGCCGCTTCAACGGATCAGTCCCGCCGCCGTTCCTCGCTGGCCAAAAGGCGCTGGACAGCGGCGGCGGCACGGGGCAAGAGCCGCCGCGATCCTTTTCCCGCTCCCCGTTCGAAGGAACTTCCATGTCCCGCACGCTCATTTCCTCGGGCTCGCCTTTCGAGGCGCAGGTCGGCTATTCCCGCGCCGTCGTCCAGGGCGGCTGGTGCTTCGTCGCAGGCACGACCGGCACCGACCCGGAAACCAGGGCGATGCCTGAAAGCGTCGTCGATCAGACCGCCAACGCACTCAAGGTCATCGGCAAGGCGCTGGAGGAAGCGGGCTTTTCCTTCGCCGACGTGGTGCGCGTGACCTATTATATCACCGACCCGCCCTATTGGGACGAACTGGGCAAGGCGACCGCCCCCATATTCGGCGAAATCCGCCCCGCCGCCAGCTGCATCGTCACCGGCCTCATCAAGCCGGAGATGAAGGTCGAAGTCGAAGTCACAGCGTTCAAGGGCTGACCCCATGATCACCATGTATGGCATCAAGAATTGCGACACGATCAAGAAGGCGCGCAATTTCCTGGATAATGAGCGGGTCGCCTACAGCTTCCACGACTATAAGGTGTCCGGCGTGGACAAGGCCAAGCTGGAGGAATGGGTGATGGAGCATGGGTGGGAAACCATCCTCAACCGCTCCGGCACCACTTTCAAGGCGCTGGACGCCGGGGACAAGGCCCATATCGACGCGGACAAGGCGATCCTGCTGATGTCCGCCAACCCCTCCATGATCAAGCGGCCGATCCTGGACATTGGCGGCCGGACCGTGGTCGGCTTCAAGGCATCGACCTATGAAGCCGCGCTGGAAGAGGTGAAGGCCTGACGGGCCGCGCGGCGGCTTGTCAAATGAGGCGGGTGGGCGAATAACGGGATCATGCTTTCGCAGAAGACCCGTTACGCCATCCGCGCCCTCCAGCACCTTGCCGACCGTTACCGCCAGGGACCTGTGCCGCTGAACGAAATCGCGACGCGGCAGAATATCCCGGCCAAGTTCCTGACGGTGATCCTGTCCGAACTGTCGCGCGAGGGGCTGGTTGCGACCCAGCGCGGCCGCGACGGCGGCTATTGGCTGGCGCTGGCGCCTGTCGACATCAGCTATGGCGACATCGTGCGGCTGACGCGCGGATCGCTGGCGCTGACGCCCTGCGCCAGCCGATTCGCGCATGAAACATGCACCAACTGCCTGCCCGAATCGGAATGCAGGCTGCATCGCGTGATGCTGCGCGTCCGCGACGAAACGGCGAAGGTGCTGGACAGCATCAGCCTGGCCGAACCGCTGGGACTGGAAGAGGCGGAGTAAGGCCGCCCTCCGGCCCGTTGCCGCCGCCTCTTGCGCCGCGCGCGCGGCTTCGCCACATCGGCCCTATGACCAGCCCATCGCAGACCCCGCCGCTCCAGGCCACGCTGATTCCCGTGACGCCGCTCCAGCAGAATTGCACCCTCTTCTGGTGCACCGCGACCAGGCGGGGCGCGTTCGTCGATCCGGGCGGCGACCTCCCGCGCCTGAAAGCCGCGGCGCAGCAGCACGGGGTCACCATCGAGAAGATTTTGGTGACGCACGGCCATATCGATCATTGCGGCGAGGCCGGCATCCTTGCCAGGGAATTGGGCGTGCCGATCGAAGGCCCGCATGAGGCGGACCGATTCTGGATCAGCCGTCTGGAAGAGGATGGGCGCAATTATGGCGTTAACGGCAAGGTCTTCGAGCCGGATCGCTGGCTGGCCGACGGTGATCAGGTGAGCGTCGGCGATCTTGTGCTCGACGTCTATCACTGCCCCGGCCACACGCCGGGCCATGTCGTCTTCCACCATGCGCCCAGCAAGCTCGCCATCGTCGGCGACGTGCTGTTCCAGGGATCGATCGGCCGCACGGACTTCCCGATGGGCAATCACCAGCAGCTTATCGACGCGATCACCGGCAAGCTCTGGCCGCTGGGCGGGGACACGGCCTTTGTGCCCGGCCATGGCCCCATGAGCAACTTCGCCCATGAGCGGCGCACCAACCCCTTTGTCGGGGACGCGGTGCTCGCCTGAGCCTAGACCTGAGCGGCGAGGGCAGGCGGAGCGGGAACGGCGCGCGTGGCGCTGTACGCGGCATAGAGCGCGGTGACGGCCAGCACTGCGGTGACGGCCCAGGTCAGCAGAGCCCCCGCCGCGCGCCATATCGTGGGCTGATCCGCGTCCATGCCGATGGGATGGGCGGCCCGCGCGATGATGAAGACGCATGCGGCTATCCACAGCCACAGCGGCGAGCCGAGCGCCAGTTCGATCAGAGCGAAGAGGATCAGGACGATCGGCGCATATTCGGCAAAATTCGCGTGGGCGCGCATGCGGCGGGCGAGCAGCTGGTTGCCGCCATCGCCATGCAGCGTTTTGGCTGTCATGCGAATCCTGACGCAGCGCGTCGCCAGCCACAGGTTCACAATGGCGCAAGCGGCGGCCAGTGTCAGCGTGATCGGCAACAGCATGATGGTATCCTCCCTTATCTCTGCGGTGCGGAAGGTTAGCGGGACTGCCTTCAAGGGCAAGGAAGGACTTGCGCCCCACCCAAAAAACGCTATAGGCGCATGGCTTCGCGATCACCCGGGCCGCATGGGTCTGCGGCGCCTGTGGCGTCGGCATCCCCATCGGATTCTGGCCAGTCGCACAACCAGATATTTACGGAACAAGGTGCCGACATGGCTGTCCCAAAGAGGAAAACTACCCCGTCCCGCCGTGGCATGCGCCGCAGCCACGATGCGCTGCGCGTCGAAGCCTATCAGGAATGCTCGAACTGCGGTGAACTCAAGCGCCCGCACAATCTGTGCGTGGCCTGCGGCCATTATAACGGCCGTGAAGTCGTTGCCGCCGGGGCGTAACGACACTTTTCCTCCTGCAAAGGTGTCCTGAAGTGTCCAGCCAACCGCGAATCGCAATCGACGCGATGGGCGGGGATGAAGGCGTGCGCGTGATGATGGCGGGCGTGGCGCTCGCCCGTCACCGCCACGAAGGGCTGCGCTTCACGCTGTTCGGCGACGAAGCGCGGATCAAGTCCGCGCTCGACCGTCACCCGAATCTGCGCGCCGCGTCCGAAGTCGTGCATGCGAGCGACGTGGTGGAGGCGGGCGACAAGCCCAGCGCCGCGATCCGCAAGAAGGCCAGCTCCATGAGCTTGGCGATCGCCGCGGTGAAAGCGGGCGAGGCGGGGGCTGCCGTATCGTCGGGCAATACCGGCGCGCTGATGGCGATGGCGAAGCTGGCGCTGCGCACCATGCCGGGCATCGACCGGCCCGCTCTGGCGGCGCTGCTGCCGACGCTGGGCGGCAATGACGTGGTCATGCTGGACCTGGGCGCCAATACGGAGTGCGACGCCCGCAACCTCGTCCAGTTCGCGGTGATGGGCGCCGCCTATGCCCGCATCGCCTTCGACCTTGAACGCCCGCGCGTCCGCCTGATGAATATCGGGACGGAGGAGATGAAGGGCACGGAGGAAATCCGCGACGCCGCCGCCATATTACGCGCCGCGACGAGCCTGCCGCTGTCCTTCGACGGCTTTACCGAAGGCGACAAGATCGGCAGCGGCGACGCCGACGTCATCGTCAGCGACGGCTTTTCGGGCAATGTGGCGCTCAAGACCGCGGAGGGCACGGCCCGCTTCGTGACCGACCTGCTGCGCACCGCCTTCACCAGCTCGATCCGGTCCAAGATCGGCTTCCTCATCTCCAAGCCCGCGATGCATCTGCTCAAGCATCATCTGGACCCCAATAATCATAATGGCGCGGTCTTCCTGGGCCTGAACGGCGTGGTGGTGAAAAGCCACGGCAGCGCCAATGACAAGGGCGTCGCCAACGCCGTCCATGTCGCGGCGCGGCTGCTGGAGGAAGACATCACCCGGCGCATCGCCGCCGACATGGCGGGCATCACGTCGCTGTCAGCCGTCGCATCGAAACAGGAGCTGGCCGCAAAGTGATCCGTAGATCCGTTCTCCTGGGCACCGGTTCCGCGCTGCCGGTCCGGTCGGTCAGCAATGCCGAACTGGCGCAGACCGTCGACACGAGCGATGAATGGATCGTCGAGCGCACCGGCATCCGCAACCGCCATATAGCGAGTGAAGGCGAAACCACCGCCAGCCTGGCGACGGACGCCGCGCGCGGGGCGCTGGACCGGGCGGGCCTGTCGCCGCAGGACATCGACCTCATCATCCTGGCGACGGCGACGCCAGACCAGACCTTTCCCGCCAGCGCGACCATCGTGCAGGCGGCGCTGGGCATCGACGATTGCGTCGCGTTCGACGTGGCGGCGGTCTGCTCCGGCTTCCTCTACGCGGTGACGGTCGCGGACAGCATGATCCGGTCGGGCGCGGCGCAGCGGGCGCTGGTCATCGGATCGGAAACCTTCAGCCGCATCCTCGATTGGGAGGACCGCACGACCTGCGTCCTGTTCGGCGACGGCGCGGGCGCGATCGTGCTGGGCGCGGAGGAAAGCGAGGATGGCAAGCGCGGCATCCTGGCGTCCAAGCTCCACGCCGACGGCCGCCATAACCAGCTGCTCTATGTGGACGGCGGCCCTTCCACCACGCAGACGGTGGGCAAGCTGCGGATGAAGGGGCAGGAGGTGTTCCGGCACGCCGTCGTCAATCTGGCGTCGGTGCTGACGGAAGTCATGGAACTGGCGGGCCTGACCCCGGCCGATATCGACTGGCTTGTCCCGCATCAGGCCAATGCGCGCATCCTGGACGCCACCGCCCGCAAGCTCAAGCTTTCGCCCGAAAAGGTGGTGATGACGGTCGACCGTCATGCCAACACCTCCGCCGCTTCGGTGCCATTGGCGCTTGACCTCGCCATGCGCGACGGCCGGGTGCGGGCGGGCGACCTGCTGGTGCTGGAAGCCATGGGTGGCGGCTTCACCTGGGGCGCGTGCGTCCTGAGGGTCTGACCGTCCCTTTTTGCGCCGTTTTTGCGCACATCGGGCAACGAGTCATCTTGCAGAATCATTCGGGTTACCGCAAAATAAACCATCGAACGGGCGCAAAACCGCGCAGAAGAAGGTGAGGAAGATCAATGACTGCTCCTGGCACGTTGACACGCGCAGACCTTGCCGAAAGCGTGAACCGTCATATCGGTCTGTCGCGCGCCGAGTCCGCTGCCATGATCGAATCCATTCTGGAACATATGTCCGCCGCGCTTGAGCGTGGGGAGAATGTAAAGATTTCCAGCTTCGGCACCTTCGTCCTGCGCGACAAGACGCAGCGCATGGGCCGCAATCCCAAGACCGGCGTCGAAGTGCCGATCGAGCCGCGCCGCGTGCTCACCTTCCGCGCCAGCCAGACGATGCGGGATCGCGTCGCCGCATCCTGACGAGCCGCTGCAACAGGGCCGCATGCCGCGCGATGGTTGACCTTGTTGCGGCTATGGGTGCAACATCGCCGTCATGGAAAAGGCAGACGGCGCATTTCTGACCATCAGCGAATTGTCCGCGGAGCTTGGACTGCCGCAGCATATCCTGCGCTATTGGGAAACGCGCTTTCCCCAGCTCCGGCCGCTGCAACGGTCCGGCAACCGGCGCTATTACCGCCCGGCTGACGTCGCCCTCGTCCGGCGCATCAACCAGTTGCTGAATGTCGAGGGCTTCACCGTGCGCGGCGCTCAAAAGGCGCTGGCGGAAGGAGCCGGAACGCCAGCGCCAGCCAGCGCCGCACCCGCGCCCCAGCCAGCGGACCCGCCAGCGCCGCCGCAGGATTTTCTCGCACGGCTGCAATCGATCCGCGCCACATTGGCGCGCGCCGTTGGAGAGGACGGCGTGACCTGAGCGCGCCTGGAAAGCCGCTATAAGTTCCGCGCGTAGACGAGGTCGCGAAAGGGCGTTTCGCCGACCATGAAGACGGTCTCGCCAATCTCTTCAAAGCCGTGCCGGGCGTAGAAGCGCCGCGCCCGCTCATTCTGCGGATAGACCGCCAGCAGCATCCGGCGCGCGCCGCGGTTGCGGCTTTCTGCGGCGAGCAGGTCCATCAGCATGTCTGCATGACCGCCGCCCTGCCATCCGCCCAGAAGGTAGAAGCGCTTGACCTCCACATCATGCCGGCCGTCGCAGTCCACGGGAAGGTCCGGCAGGGTCAGCATCGCATAGCCGACCGGCGCGCTCAGGGGCGTTTCGCCGATCAGCAGCAGTTGCGAAGGATCGGCGATCGCCGCCTGATAAAAGCTTTCCGAATGCGCCGAACGGACATGGGCGAGCAGCGCATCGCCGGGATGGTCATGGGCGAAGCTGGCGAGGAAGGTCGCGCCGCCCAGTATGGACAGGGCCTGCGCATCGCCTGCCACGGCCCCGCGCCAGCGGATCGGCGTCACCGGCCGCCTGCGTCAGCGCGATCCGGGGCCAAGCGCCGGATCGATGTCGCGCGGACGGGTGAAGCTCACCAGCGTGCCGACATCCTTCTTCGCCTGTGCCCAATGATCGATCGTCAGGTCCATCGCCGCCAGGCTGGCCGTCGGGAATTTCACCTCGACATCCTCGCGCAGAGGGCTTGCGCCGTCATCAGGCACCAGTTCCAGGATCAGTTCCTCCAGACCAGGATTATGCCCTGCCATCAGGACGCTCTGCGCCGTATTGGGAAGGTCGCGGATCACGTCGAACAGGGTAGCGGCCGATGCCAGATAGATGCGCCGGTCCCAATGCGGCTCCAGCGGCTCGCCATAGCCCGACAGGAACGTGTCCAGCGTCTGGGTAACGCGCACGGCGGGCGACGCCACCAGCCTGTCGAACTGCATCTTGCGCGATTTCGCGAACTGGCCGACCAGCAGCGCCGCCTTTTCGCCCCGGCGATTGAGCGGCCGGTCGAAATCACGCGCGACCGGATCGTCCCAATCGGACTTGGCGTGGCGCAACAGGGTCAGCCGCTTCATCTTTGCTCCAGGTCGTGGGTGCCGGACTCGTTATCCTGAAGCCCTAGCGCCGCCCCGCCGCCAATGCCAGCGCGGGAATGCGCGCTGACCGCAATGATCGCTTCATCCAGCGTCAGCCGCCGCACGGGCGTGCCCGGCGGAAAGGCGCTGAGCAGGCGGCTGGGCATGGCGGCCGACAATATGACGAAGCTGCCCCGGTCCTCCGCGCGGCGGATGAGGCGGCCGAACGCCTGGGCGAGCCGGGCGCGGATCAGCCGGTCGTCATAGGCCGCGCCTCCGCCCGCCAGCCGCCGGGCCGCATGCAGCACCGTCGGCTTGGACCAGGGAACCCCCTCCATCACCACCAGCCGCAGCGAATGCCCCGGCACGTCCACCCCGTCGCGCAGCGCATCGGTGCCGAGCAGGGACGCGCGCGGATCGTCGCGGAAAATGTCGATCAGCGTGCCGGTGTCCATCGGATCGACATGCTGGGCATAGAGCGGCAGGCCGGCCCTTGCGAGCCGGTCGGCGATCCGCGCATGGACCGCGCGCAGCCGCCGGATCGCCGTGAACAGGCCCAGCGTGCCGCCGCCCGACGCCTCGATCAGCCGGGCATAGGCCCCGGACAGGGCAGCGATGTCGCCGCGTTTGATGTCGGTGACGATCAGCACTTCGGCGCGGCTGGGATAGTCGAAGGGGCTGGGCGCTTCGAACCTATGCGCGCCGCGCGCCAGATGGACCGCGCCGCTGCGGCTTTCTGCATTGTCCCAGTCGCCGCCGCCCTTGAGCGTTGCCGAGGTGACGAGCACGCCATGCGCCGGTTTCAGCACGGTTTCGGCCAGCGGACGCGTGGGATCGAGCCAGTGGCGGTGCACGCCGATGTCATATTCGCGCCCCTCGACGCGATCGACCGTCAGCCAGTCGACGAAATCAGGATCGGCCGGTCCGCCGATCCGCGCGAGCAAGGCGAGCCACGCGGTGATCAGGTCGCGCCGCCAGTTCAGCGATGCGATCGCGCCTTCGATCCGCGCGCGCGCGGCGCCGTCCAGCCAGTCGGGCGCATCCTCCACCACCGCTTCCAGCCGCCTGGCGAGCCGGGCGAGCGGACGCAGCAGCGCGTCGAGCGCCAGCGCCGCATCCTGCGCCGCTTCCACCAGAGCGCCGTCCGGTTCGGCAAGCTCGGTTTCCAGGCCATAGCCTGCGTCGGCTTCCCCCGCATCGGCGGCGCGGGCGAAGACGGTGCCGCGCACGGCGGCGAGCAATTGTTCGACCGGGCCGAAAGGCTCGCCCGCGACGACGCGCTTCAACCATTCGTCGGCAGGCAGCGCCCGCGCCGCGTCGGTCGCCGCGCGGATCGCTTCGCCGCCTTCCTCGTCATAGCTGGCAAGGTCAGACAGGCGCGCCGCCAGCCCCCTTCGCCTGCCGCGTGACGATCCTTCGGGACCCATGATCCAGCGGCGCAGTTCGATCGCTTCCTGACCGGACAGGGCCACGGAAAAGGTCGCGTCGGCGGCGTCGAACAGATGATGGCCTTCGTCGAAGACGATGCGTTGCGGACGCTGCCCGGTTTCGCGGCCGCGCGCGGCGTTGATCATCACCAGCGCATGGTTGGCGATGACGATGTCCGCTTCGGCCGATGCCCGCGCCGACCGTTCGATGAAGCATTTGCGATAATGGGGACAGCCCGCATAGATGCACTCGCCCCGCCGGTCGGTCAGCGCCGTCGAACCGTTGCGCCGGAACAGGGTGGGCAGCCAGCCGGGCAGGTCGCCACCCACCATGTCGCCATCCTTGCTATAGGCCGCCCAGCGCGCGACGAGCTGCGCCAATATGGCGGCGCGCCCGGCAAAGCCGCCTTGCAGCGCGTCCTCCAGATTGAGCAGGCAGAGATAATTTTCCCGCCCCTTGCGCACGACGACCCGCTGCGCCGCTGTCGCCGGATCGGGAAAGAGGCGCAGGCTTTCGCGGTCGAGCTGCCTTTGCAGCGCCTTGGTATAGGTGGATATCCACACCGTCCCCTGCGCCTGCGATGCCCAGAGCGAGGCGGGCGCGAGATAGCCCAGCGTCTTGCCAATGCCCGTCCCGGCTTCGGCGAGCAGCATGTTGGGCTGATCGCGGTGCGCGCGGGGCCGGAAAGCCTCGACCGCCGCCGCCGCATAGGCGCGCTGTCCCGGCCTTGGCTCCGCTGCCGCGCCAGTGAGGCTGGAAAGGCGCGAGAGGACGGCGTCCTCCTCCAGCGCGATGGAGCGGGCGGCGGGGCGGGGCGGCGCTTCCTCCCATTCCGGCAGGCGGGAAAACAGCCATCGTTCCGCCTCGGCCGGGCGGGGGATGCGCGGCGCAACCAGCGGCCCCCATGGCCAGCGCAGGCGATGGAGCGATTGCGCGGCGGTCCATCCGCCTTCGCGCTCCGCCCAGTCCGGCGCTTCCAGCATGGCGAGAAGGGCCGACGCCGCCGATTGCAGCAAGGCGGGGATGTCCGCTTCGTTCACGGGCCGCTCCAGCCCCAGCGCTTCGGCGAGGCCCTTGGCCGTGGGGACGAGGAAGCGGGCGGGATGCACGAAGGCCCAGAGTTCCAGCAGGTCGAGGCCGTTCAGTTCGGGATAGCCCAGCCTCTGCCCCGTCAGCGGCGCGTTCAGCAGCAGCACGGGCGTTTCCGCCGCGCGGCCGATCGCGCTGCCCTTCGCCACCGCCTGCGTCACGGAGCCTTCGCGCAGCCAGATGCCGCCATGGCTGGCGTGGAGGGCGGGCAGGGCGGCGGGATCGATCACGCATCCGGGAGTAGGCGAGCTGGAACAAAAGGGAAACTGAAATTCGGCGAACGGCGGCGCGGCGTGGCCGATTTCTTTACCCGTTCCCTTTCCGGCTGACCGGGGCTAGGGGACTTTCCATCATGACTGTGTCCGAAATCCTCCGCACCGCCGCGCAGGCGTCCAAGGCCTGGCCCTATGAAGAAGCGCGCAAGCTGCTCAAGCGCTATCCCCAGGGCGCGCCTGATAAAGGCTATATCCTCTTCGAAACCGGCTATGGTCCTTCGGGCCTGCCGCATATCGGCACCTTCAACGAAGTGCTGCGCACGACCATGGTGCGCAACGCCTATCATGCGCTGTCGGATGTCCCGACCCGCCTGATCGCGTTCAGCGACGATATGGACGGCCTGCGCAAGGTGCCCGACAATGTGCCCAACCAGGCGATGCTGGCCGAACATCTGGGCAAGCCGCTGACGCAGGTGCCCGATCCGTTCGGGAAGTTCGAAAGCTTCGCGCATCACAATAATGCGATGCTGCGGGAATTTCTGGACCGTTTCGGCTTCGACTATGAGTTCGTCTCCGCTACCGAGCGCTACCGCTCCGGCGCTTTCGACGACGCGCTCCGCAACGTCCTGCGCCATTATCAGGCCATTATGGACATCATGCTGCCGACGCTGCGCAAGGAACGGCAGGCGACCTATTCGCCGGTCCTGCCCATCAGCGCCAAAAGCGGCATCGTCCTCCAGGTCCCGGTCGAGGTGGTGGACGCCGAAGCGGGCATCGTCCGGTTCGAGGATGAAGGCGAAGTGATCGAACAGTCGATCCTGTCCGGCGCGGCGAAGCTGCAATGGAAGGTCGACTGGGCGATGCGCTGGGTCGCGCTGGGCGTCGATTATGAGATGGCGGGCAAGGACCTGATCGATTCGGTCACGCAAAGCTCGAAGATCTGCCGCGCGCTGGGCGCACGCCCGCCAGAAGGTTTCAACTATGAGATGTTCCTGGACGAAAAGGGCGAGAAGATCTCCAAGTCCAAGGGCAACGGCCTCAGCCTTGAACAATGGCTGACCTATGGCCCGCAGGAAAGCCTTGCCTTCTTCGCCTATCGGGAGCCCAAGAAGGCCAAGCAACTGCACATGGGCGTGATCCCCCGTGCGGTGGACGAATATTGGCAGTTCCGCGCCAATTACCCCAAGCAGGCGATCGAGCAGCAGCTCGGCAATCCCGTGCACCATATCCATGACGGCAAGCTGCCCGAAGGCGAATTGCCGGTGACCTTCGGCCTGCTGCTGAACCTGGTCGGCGTGATGGGGGATGCCAGCCGCGAACAGGTGTGGGGCTATCTGCAAAATTATGTTCCGGGCGCCAATGCGGACAGCTATCCCGAACTGGACGCGCTGATCGGCCATGCGCTCGCCTATCATCGCGATTTCGTCGCGCCGACGCTCAAGCGCCGCGCGCCGGAGGCGCATGAGGCCGCGGCGCTGCGCAAGCTGGATGAGGAGCTTGCCGGTCTTCCCGAAGATGCGGGCGCGGAGGAGATCCAGAATATCGTCTACGCCATCGGCAAGGACGAAGCCTTTGGTTTCGCCGAACTGAAGGACTGGTTCAAGGCGTTGTACCAGACGCTGCTCGGGGCCGATCAGGGGCCGCGCATGGGCAGTTTCATCGCCCTTTACGGCATCGCCAACAGCCGCCGGTTGATCGCGCAGGCGCTGGGGGGCTGAGGGGCGCGCGGCGGAACATTCAGGGCCGCCAAACGTTGCGCTATCTGGTCCACCCCCTTTCGGACTGATGGCGCGCCTGGCGCGTGTCATCGGCCGCGCCTGCCCGGAGACGAGCGGCGCGGCCAAGGGGTTCAGGACCTTGGCCTGCCATGCAGCAGAACGGCTCCAGACCGATCGTCTGGAGCCGCTGTTGTTTCCTCAGGAGGCCGTGCCGCTTACCAGAAGAAGCCGCGATGGACCTGGATCACCCGGCCGGTGCGGACATTCACCAGCAGCACGTCATTATAGTGCCTGACCCAGCGCATATTGTTGCCGGGACGCGGCAGGCGGTAGCGATAGGGATCGCTGATATAATAGCGTGAGCTGTAATAGGCCGGGCGAAGCCGCGCGCCCGCTTCCCAGCGATTATAGCGGAAGGGCGCGTTCCAGTTGCCCGCGCGGTAGACGTCGCGGTGCGAGCGGCGATAGTCGCGCCAGTCTTCCCGCAGCTCCCGCCGTGCTTCGCGCACATCGCGGCGCTGTTCGCGCACGTCGCGGCGGTCGCCATAGCGGCGGGCATCGCGAAGCTCGCGCTGTTCCTGCCGCAGTTCGCGCGCGCTGTCGCGGACTTCGCCGCGCGACTGGGCCATCGCCGCGCCGGGCATGGCAGTGGCTGCAATCAGGCCCAGGATGATCAACTTACGCATATATTTTCTCCCAATCAGCTTGGCGGCGGGAAACCGGCGGGCGTCCAGTTTTCAGCCCCTGTGGCAGGTTCCGCCGCCAACAGCATGCTTATGCGCCCCTTGCGCTGAACCGCCCGAAAACGGGCCGGTCAGCTAACGGTCATTTATGTCGCGAAGTGTATCAGCCCGGCGGAAGGGAGGGGCGTCCGGTTCAGCCGCCCCAGCGCTTCTCGCGAAACCATTTGGTGACGACATATTTCTCGCCCCGCTCGACCGGGCGGGCGGCGTGCAGGCTGTCGGGATTGGGCGCGCCGTCCGGCTTCATGTTGTTCCAGAGCAGGATCATGCCTTCGACCGGCGGCACCATGAATTCGCAGTGCGGGAAATGAGTCTCTCCCCCTGCTTCCACGGCGGACAGATAGATCATCGCCGTCCAGCTGCGCTGCCCGCCGGTCGTGCGCATGGCTGGCCAGTAATTGGCGGTCACGGGAAAATAGTCGCAATGCGGCTTATATTCCTGTCCCACCGCATAGCGCTGGCCTTGCAGCGTCTCGCCATTTTCGGACGGCAGGCCGGTCAGCGCGCAGATCCGGTCGCTGATGGACATGACCAGCGGGTCCCACGGGTCCAGATTGCAGCTATGGCTGGTGCGATAGTCCGCGTTCGCGCTCCCTGAAAACAGCGTCGACGGCTGCGCGCCCGCATCGATCAGCGCGCGCAGCCCGCCGCATTCCTCCGCGCTCAGGAAATCGCGGCGTCCATAGATTTCCAGCCGGGGCGCATCGATCCGGCTGACCATGGGGTTGCGCTCCAGCCGGGCGCGCACCGCTTCCCCGATCCGTGCGCGGGCAGGCGATGCTACCCCTCCATCATCGATCACATCGGTCATGCATGCCTCCTGCCACCGGAGCGCCCGCCGCCGCAAATGAAAAGGGCCCGAAGCCTGCCGCTTCGAGCCCAGTTGTTCCTGATGTGCAGTCAGGAGCCGTTATCCTGTTCTCATCCGCTCACCAGAAAAATTCATGGATCACGTCGACCACATAGCCGTCGCGAATGTCCACCAGCAGCGCGTCGTCATAATAGCGAATCCAGCGCAGCGTTCCATAGGCGAGCGGCAGGCGGTAGGACCATGGATCGTCGATCCAGTAGGAATTGGTGAACAGCACGCTGTTCAGGAAGATGCCGGTGGAATAGCGCCTGTAGCCGTAGCTCCATCCGCGCGGGGCATAATAGCGGCCGATGCGGTAGCGGTCGCCATAGCGCGAGCGGTAGCTGCGCCAGTCATAGCGCCGGTCCTGCCGCCAGCCGCTGTCCCAGCGCCGCTGGCCATTCCAGCGGGTGCGATCGTCGAACCGCCGGTCCACGCCGTTGTTGCCGCGCCAGCGCCGGTCGTCATTGTTCCACCCGTCATTGCCGCGCCAGCCGTCGCGCCGGTCCTCCCGGCGGCTTTCGCGCCAGCCCTGGCGGTCGTCCCGCTGCCGGGACGCCTCGCCCCAGCCTTGCTGACGGTTCCAGCGGGAAGCGTCGTTCCTGCGGCCCTCGTCTCTGCGCCCATCGTCCCTGCGGCCATCATCCCCGCGGACGCCGCTCTGCTGCCAGCGGCCCTGCGCCCCGGATTGCTCCACACGGCCGGAGGGGCGGTCATCGCGCCGCTGCGGCTGTTGCTGCTGCTGCCAGCCTTCGCGCCGCTGCTGCCAGCGCTGCGCTTGCCCCTGCTGCTGACCAGCGTCGCTGCGCTGCCAGCGCTGCCCGTCGCCGCCCGCGCGGCCGGTATCCGGGCGCGCG
The DNA here is from genome assembly GCF_000722555.1 of Sphingobium sp. DC-2. NCBI lineage: Bacteria > Pseudomonadati > Pseudomonadota > Alphaproteobacteria > Sphingomonadales > Sphingobiaceae > Sphingobium > Sphingobium sp. DC-2. The sequence goes on from NZ_JNAC01000028.1 coordinate 134,745, forward strand.
CGCTGCTCCGCCCGGCCGCGCCAGCCGCCATCATCTCCACGCTGAGCATAAGCAGGCGCGACGCCGCCCAATATTGTCGCGGACATCAGCCCCGCCAACATAATTTTCTTCAACATGATCTTTGCTTTCCATTGAGGCGTTATGCCCCGCATGCTCACCTTTTATTCTCCTCGCCATGTCGAGATGCTGAACTTGTTCGTCAGCCATTTGAAAGGGTCGGCGCGGCTGCCTTCCTGTCGCAGAAATGGATTCGGGGCGCTGTAGCGAGCCGAAAATTTCACCAGGCGAACGACTAAGCTAAAAAAGTTAATCGAGATCAAGGCAGGGCTGTTTGACAAGCTTTAGGAATGCCGGGTGACAAGAACGCCCATGGACGGCCGGATCAGACAGGCCCTGCGTCAAGCGACGATGGCGGAGCACCAGCGTGTGGACGATCTTTTCTCCCGCTTTTCGCTCGATACGCCAGAAAGCTACCGCTCCTTTCTGAAAGCCCACGCGCGCGCGCTCGCCCCGCTGGAGGCGATGGCGCGGCCTGCCGCGCCGCGCCTGCCGATGCTGGCCGAAGACCTCGCCGCCCTTGGCGAATCGATGCCGGACGGGCTGGCGATGCAGGCGCGGGACAGCGACGCGTTCCGCTGGGGCGCGCTCTACGCGCTGGAAGGATCGCGGCTGGGCGGGGCGATGCTTGAACGCCAGGTCGCGTCCGGTCTTCCGCGCGCCTATCTGTCCGCCGTGCATGAAAAGGGCGGATGGCAGGCGTTTCAACGCTCGCTCGACGCCGCCGCCGAAGGGGAAGGCGACCAATGGGTCGGCGAGGCCGTGCAGGGGGCGGAGGCCGCCTTCGCGTTGTTCGCCGCCGCCGCGATGAGCGAGCAGGCGATGGCGCGTGGCTGATGGCGCGGTTCAGGACGATGGGGGCTTCGCCGTCGACATCACCAATTGCGACCGGGAGCCCATTCACGTTCCCGGATCGATCCAGCCGTTCGGATTCCTGATCGCGCTTACGGCCGACTGGCTGGTGTCGCGCGTGTCCGCCAATAGCGGAGAATTTATCGGCCTGTCGCCGCAGGACATGCTGGGACGGCCGGTCAGCGATATTTTCCGCGCCGACGCGATCCACACGCTGCGCAACCGGATCACCTTGCTGCGCGGCGCGCATGCGGTCGAACGGATTTTCTCGCTCCCCCTGATTGACGGCTGCGCGCCTTTCGACGTCGCGGTGCATTTTTCCGGCTCGCTGGTCGTCGTGGAAGCGGAGCCTGCCCGCGCGGACGAGATGGAAGCGACCGGCATGGTCCGGTCCATGGTGGCGCGGCTGTCGCAGATGGACGGCATGACGGCGTTTCTGCGCGACGGCGCGCGGCAGGTGCGGGCGCTGACCGGCTTCGACCGGGTGATGGTCTATCGCTTTGCCGATGGCGGCGACGGAGAAGTCGTCGCGGAAGCCTTGCGGCCCGGCATCGACAGCTTTTTCGGCCTTCATTACCCGGCATCGGATATCCCGCAGCAGGCGCGGGCGCTCTACCTGCGCAACATCTTCCGCGTGATCGCCGATGTCCAGGCAAAGCCCGTGCCGATCGTTCCCGTGCTCGATCCGTCAGGCGCGGCGCTCGATATGTCGCTCAGCCTGCTGCGCTCGGTATCGCCGATCCATATCGAATATCTGGGCAATATGGGCGTGGGCGCGTCGCTCTCCATCTCCATCGTCGTGGGAGGGAAGCTCTGGGGCCTGTTCGCCTGCCACCATTATGGGCCGCGCCTGCCCAGCTTCGCGCAGCGCAGCGCGGCGGAACTGTTCGGCCAGATATTCTCCATGATGCTGGAAAGCCGCGAGCGCGCCGAAACCGCCGAATATGAAGGCAAGGCGCGGCAGGTGGCCGACCGGCTGATGTCGGCAGTCGCGCAGGACCATGACCTGCTGTCCAACGCGCGCTGGCTGGGCGACGTCATTTTCGACACGATCCCGGCGGAGGGCGTGGGCGTCTATATTGACGGGCAGATGACCCTGTCGGGCCTGACGCCGGACGAAACATCCTTCGCCGCGCTGGTGAAGCTGCTGAACCGCGCCGCCGCCAGCACGGTCTACACGACCGACAATCTCGCCAGCATCATGCCGGAAGCGGCTGCCTTCGCAGACCGCGCGGCGGGGCTGCTCGCCATCCCGCTGTCCCGCCGCCCGCGCGACTATGTCGTCCTGTTCCGGCCGGAACAGCTGCGTTCGGTGCGCTGGGCGGGCAGTCAGGAAAAGCATGTCGAATATGGCCCCAACGGTCCCCGGCTGACGCCGCGCAAGAGCTTCGAGGAATGGTCGCAACTGGTGAAGGGCACGGCGGTGCCGTTCACCGCCGCCGAATTGCGGGTCGCCGAGGCCCTGCGCACCGCCCTTCTGGAAGTCGTGCTGCGCCTGTCGGATTCGGCCAATGAAGAACGGCATCGCGCGCATGAGAAGCAGGAACTGCTGATCGCCGAGCTCAATCACCGCGTCCGCAACATCCTGTCGGTGATCCGGGGTTTGCTGTCGCAGACGCGCGGCAGCGCGGGGTCGGTGGAAGAATTCATCGCGACGCTGGAAAGCCGCGTCCACGCCCTGGCGCGCGCGCATGACCAGATCACCGCCGACCGCTGGTCGCCTGCCAGCCTCTACGACCTGATCGAGGTGGAGGCGGGCGCTTATCTGGGCGAGCGGCGGGACCGCGTGAAGCTGACCGGGCCCAACGTGCTGCTGACGCCTTCGGCCTTCACGGCGATGGCGCTGGTGATCCATGAGCTTTTGACCAACGCCGCCAAATATGGCGCCTTGTCCGACAGCGGCGTCGTGTCGATCGACTGGCATGTGGACGAGGATGGCAGCCTGCTGGTCCATTGGGTCGAAAATGGCGGCCCGGCGGTCGTGGCTCCGACGCGGCGCGGCTTCGGATCGACCGTGATCGAACGGTCCATCCCCTACGACCTCAATGGAAAGGCGGAGCTTTCCTACCGGCTTGCCGGGCTGGAGGCGCATTTCTGC
>NZ_JNAC01000029.1:0-3376 GCF_000722555.1 Sphingobium sp. DC-2
GTGCTAGCTTTGCGTACCGTCACTTATTGCACTGAAAACGAGGAGACCCCATAATCCGGCGTTGCTCACCACAACCAAAGGAGACAAGCATGGGTACTTCACCCCAGTCTGATTTTTTGCGCGCGCTGTACCAGTCCTGGTCAGACCGCATGGCCGCCAACCCCGCGATGACCCTCGCCGACCTGCGCAGCCTGTGCGACGAGTGCCATCAACCCACGCTCGAGCCTGAAGGCGTGACCTACAAGTCGGACGTGCTCGCCGGCGTGGAAGCCATCTGGGCCCTGCCCCATGGCGCAGACACCAAGAAGGTCATCCTGTACACGCACGGCGGCGGCTTTGTCGTGGGCTCGGCCGCCAGCTGGCGCAAGCTGGCCGGTCACCTGGCCAAGCACCTGGGCGCGACCGCGGTGGTGATCGACTACCGCCGGGCGCCCGAGCATCCGTATCCGGCCCAGATCGAGGATTCGACGGCTGTCTACAAAGAACTGCTGGCGCGTGGCTTCAAAGCAGCCGACATCGTCACCAGCGGCGACTCGGCGGGCGGCAACCTGGCCATCTCCACGGTGCTGAAGCTGCGCCAGGACGGCGTGGCGCTGCCGGGCGCGGTGATTGCCTTTTCGCCCTGGCTCGACATGGAGCATGTCGGCAAGACGCTGCAGACCAACGCGGCCACCGACGCCTTTATCAGCAAGGCCCTTCTGGAGGGCGTATCGGGCATGTTCCTGGGCGAGAAGGGCTCACGCACCGACCCGCTGGCCAATCCGCTGAAGGCCGACTACACGGGCTTTCCGCGCCTGTACATCAACGCCGGCAGTGCCGAAACCCTGCTGGACAACGCGCAAGACCTGGAGCGCATCGCCAAGGCGGCGGGCGTGAACGTCACGCTATCGGTGGGGGACGGCATGCAGCACGTCTTCCCGCTCCTGGCGGGTCGCGCCCCCGAGGCCGACGACGAGCTGCGGCGCATTGCCCAGTGGTTCAAGGGCGCCTGAGCTCCAGTTAGCCAAGACCCCGAGGCCGAGGAGCCTTGGGGAAATTTTCCTCATTGCAACAACGCAGGCCACTACGTCGCCGCCAGGCGCAGCTGTGGCCGCAACTTAGAGAGACTCACCATGAAAAACACCAAACATCTGGACGCAATCGTCATCGGCGCCGGCTTTGGCGGCATGTACATGCTGAAAAAGCTGCGCGACGAGCAGGGCCTGAAAGTGCGCGTCTTCGACAAGGCCGGCGGCGTGGGCGGCACCTGGTACTGGAACCGCTACCCGGGGTCTCCTCGTTTTCAGTGCAATAAGTGACGGTACGAAAAGCTAGCACTGGCGCGGAGGTGGTGTTGGTAGATCGTTGATTTCATTGACTTTCCTGTTCACTTTCAAATCTGCGATTCGTGGCGTCAAACCGTGGTCGGTTTCATCCATTGGTGCCAGTTATCGATGCATTTGGCCGCGAAGGCAGGATTTGGTCAGCATAGCGGTCAACCGGGAAGCGAAACACACCCCGCAAGTTGATGCTCTCCAGCCTGGTGGGCGCAATCTTCCCGATCAGTTCCGGTGGAATGACCTGGCGGCGGTTCGACCAGCGATCCAGGACCGCCTGCATCTGTGAGGTATTCCACGCCATCACGATGTTGGCCATCAGGCTCAACGCATCGGCCACAGCCTGCATTTCATCGACACGTTTGGCCTGCGCCGGGCTGATCCGGCCGGTATAAATGGCGCGCTTGAGGGCGTTAACAGCCTCGCCCCGATTGAGCACCCGGCGCAACTCGTTCCTGAAAGCGTCCTTGACAAAGTAGTCAGCCAAAAACGCCGTACGCAGCAACCGCCCCAATTGCACGCCAGCCTCATAGATTGGATCGCCCTGGGCGGCAGAACCGAACCGCGCAAGAGCTGCCACCGCACTGGCATGTCCGCTCATGACCGAGGCTGCCAGGTGCACCAGACTATCCCAATGCTTTTCGATCAAAGCGACGTCGACATTGGCTTCGCACACCGCAGCGATTTCTGCGGGCACTTTGGTGCCGCGTGGCACAAAGAGGTGGCGCTGTTTGAGTTCCTTCAACCGCGGGCAAAGATCAAAACCAAGCAAACGGGCATGTGACATGGCAAAGTCGGTGTAGCCATGGGTATCCACAGCAAGCTGGCTGGTCTCCAGCTTTTCTTGGCGGATGACACCTTCAATGGCCACGCCCGCCTGGCGCTCATTGAGCACAAAGGGCTGCGCATGGAAGATGCCCCACCGGTCTTTTACATGGGAGTAGATTCCAATGGAAGGTGTGTTGCGCCGAGGATCAAGCCGGGCTTGCCACACCCGTTTGGTGGTCTCCATGCTCATCATGTCAGAAGATGCCAAATCGGACCGCCCCCAGGTGGCGGCAATCGGGTGTCGCTGCATGAATTCCAGCACAGCCTGGCAGGCCTGGCTCAGACGCCGTTCGTCCCGCGCCCAGCGCATGGCCTGGCGAATGCTGGTGGCAGACAATTGCGGAATCATGCGCGCGCATTCGACCGCAGTCAGACTGGTGCCGTGGGCCATGATGCCGGCATAGACCATCAGCAGCTCGTCGGTAGAGCGCGGCTCACGTCCGAGCATGATCCAGCTAAAGCGCACCTGGGCGTCAACGGCCAGAATCACTTCCGGCAATTGAACCTCACCGATGCGGTGATCCAAAGCCGCGCGCAGCTTGGTCACTTCTGGGTCTTCGTCCTCTGCGGGCAATGGCGACAAATGGAGTTCATCATCCACGCGCAGTACGCCACTGCGGGCTGCAGCGGCCACCGCATCGACACCGGCAGTTACTCTGGCCAGCAAAGGCTTCAAGAAAGTGGCAGCCTTGCTGGGTAACGATAGACGGGCATAGTGTTTCTTGGACTCTGCCTGCCAACGCTCGTCCGTGAAGAACAAGCGCGCACGACCCCGAAAGCTCAGGCTGTGCTCAATCCAGACCGAGCCATTGCGCACCGCGCGGCGCAGGGCAAACAGGGTGGCCACCTCCAACGCCTGAAACGCCCGTTCCCGGTCTGGGCTGGAGATCGAAACCTGCCAGATCATTCCCAGACTTGGTGCCACCACTTCAACTGGCAGCTTTCTGGATCCTTTGAGATATAAAGCTTGCAGCTTGGCAAGGTACTCGATGGCAGGATGCTCGCCGGTGGCCTGCCAGGGCAGCTTTGCAATGGCGACGAGCAACGACCGCACGGGGCGAATTCCATCAATCAATCCCTCGCGGACCAGGGAGGCCCTGCTCGGTGGTTTGCGTTTCTGGGTTTCGGTGATCAAGGCTTCAAGACGGGCACGCAACTCAGCATCTGGCACCGCACCTTGCGCGCTCAAGGCAACAAGTTCGCCGAGCAGCGTTTTGTACATTGCGGCCCAA
>NZ_JNAC01000030.1:0-576 GCF_000722555.1 Sphingobium sp. DC-2
TACTCGTGCGGGCGCGTCAATGGCTGTACAAGAACAAGCTGGTGATCGTGCACGAGCGGGCAATTCGGACACTGATTGCGGCGGCACTTGCCCAGCTTGAAGTTGAAACAGGCACCGCCATCGCCGCCAGCGTTGATCCAGCAACACTTGATCGCTGGCGAGCCTCAGTTTCAGAGCTGCGCCCAGATGGACAAACCCAGCAGAGTTGGCTATGGGCTGCACCGGCGAAACACTCAACCCGCCAAATCAGCGAGGTACTGGAGCGCATCGACCTGCTTTACACGCTGGACGTTCATAAGCACCTGGCAGACATCCCCGATCTCATCTTGCGCCGCTACGCGCGCCGACTTGTCTCCAGGCCGCCCTCAGCCGGAGCCAAGATCAAAGAGCCAGCGCGCACCGTGGAGGTCGCATGCTTTCTTCGGTATTGCCTGTTCACCACCACAGACCAGTTGATCCTTATGGTGCAGCGCCGGATCGCCGATCTGTGGCGTCAGGCTGCCGCCGATGTCCCCGCTACCGTCAATTGGGCCGCAATGTACAAAACGCTGCTCGGCGAACTTGTTGCCTTGAGCG
>NZ_JNAC01000031.1:0-9285 GCF_000722555.1 Sphingobium sp. DC-2
ATATCCTGACAGTCCAGCCCAAAATGGCGGTTGGAAGGTGAAAACCATCGGTTGCCTCCAGCACTGCCCAAAAGCCCCATGGCCTCCCCCGAGGCGGGGGTGGGCGGCGAGAGCGACCGGAGAGGCCTGCTGAAGCGGCGGGCTGCACCCGCAGGGGCGAAATGAAATGGAGCAGCCCGGCGAAGCCGAGGCTTGCAGCGCGCCGCGGCGGGCCTAGCAGGGAGCGCCGACCACTCCCGCATCGAGGGAGAGGCCAAAAAATCGGAGCCGCCGCGCAAGCGGCGTCCGCTTAATGGCGGGCGACAGCCCGCATCGACATGCATCGCGAAGCGGCCGATCGCGCGAGGGATCGGCCGCCATGGCAGTGGCGCTCGTGCGTTAAGTCAGCATGTAGCCGACGTCGGAGGCGCCGGTCGGATAGGCGAACATGGTGGAGCGAAGATCGGCCGCGGTGAGGCCGTGGCGGATTGCCAGACCGAAAACGTTGATTACCTCGTCGGCGTTCGGCCCCACGAGATGCGCGCCGAGGATGAGGTCCGTGTCCTCGTCGATCAGCAGCTTATGGCCGTAGACCGGCTCGGCGAGGCGGCGGGCGGTGAACCAGTCTGGCGTCGAGGCTGCGTTGACCCGGAGCGCGACGCCGCCGCGGCGCGCCGCCTCCTCTGACAGTCCGACGGCGGCGATCGGCGGCAGAGTGAAGGCCACGCTCGGCACGCCGCGATAGTCCGGCTGGTGCGTCGGGCCATCCAGGAGGTTGGCGGCAACTACCTTGGCATCGTGGCTGGACACCGGCGTCAGCCGCGGCCCGACTCCGGCAGCGTCGCCGGCGGCATAGACCCGCGGGTTGGAAATGCTCCGCAGATGCGCGTCGAGCTGCAGGCGCCCGTCCTGCACCGCCACCTCGCCGGCGGACAGGTCGAGCGCCTTGAGGTCAGGACCGCGCCCGGCGGCATGAACGACGAGATCGGCGGCGACGCTGAGATCAGGCTCGCCCTGGCGCTCGGCGTGGACCAGCAGACCGCTCCCGCTGCGCTCGACCCGGGTAACGGTGGCACCGGTCTCGACGCGGATGCCGAGCGCCTCGAACCGGGGCGTCAGCCAGCCCACCAGGTCGGGATCGAAGTGCGGCAGGAGCCGCTCGGCCCGCTGTAGGATGGTGACCTCTGCGCCCGCTCGGGCCGCCAGATGCGAGAACTCCGCAGCGACATAGCCGCCGCCGATCAGCACGATCCGGCGCGGCAGGGCCTGAAGCTCCAGGAACGCATCGCTTGTGCTCACCAGATCTTCGCCCGGAATGCCGAGCGGGACTGGACGCGCGCCGCTGGCGATCAGGATATGGCGGGCCCGCAATGTCCGGCCTTCCACCACGATCGTGTCTGGGCCGGCAAAGCGAGCAACACCGTGTAATGCGTCGACACCGAGCTCGGCGTAGCGGTGCGCCTGCTTGGCGGGGATCGGATCGGTGAAGGTCCGCTTGAACGCCATCAGGTCGGGCCAGTCGATCGCCAGCGTGCCGTCGACGCCATGTCTGGCCATGCGCCTTGCCGCGTCGATCGCTTCCTCGCCGCTGACCAGCATCCTCTTGGGATCGCAGCCACGCAGCGCACAGGTGCCGCCGAACGGACGGTGATCGATGACGGCGACGGACCATCCAGCGGCACGGACCCGGCCGACCGCGACCTGCGCTGCCGTGCCACTGCCGATGACGATCAGGTCGTAGGAAGCCATGGTCGCATCTCCATCCGCATCGGCGCAAAAATCGCGCGCCCAACCTCGAGCGCTTCGGCCAGGCACAGACGAATGCCGTCATCGGCTCCGACCGGACCGCTCGCGCACCAGGCCGCCAGATGATCGTCATCGCAGAAGAAGGCCTGCAAGGTGCAGAGCGACGATGCCGCGCAGCCACTGGCATAGCGACGGCCGGACCAGACGACGATCGCGCCCGGCTCAACCTCTTCCAGCTCGCGGCCGCGGCTGGGGGTATGGATGGCGAGCGTGCGCCGGCACTGGCGGCAGGCCGAGCGGATCATGCAGTCCCGCTCCAGCATGGCGCCGATCCCCAACGCGTCGATGGCGCACATGGCGCTCATGGTCACTCCGCTGACTTCGACTTGATGTTCGCTGGGGCCGTCGGTGAACGGATAGGCGCCGGTCACCCGGCCCGCGCCGTCGAGGACCACGAGATCGCGCCCGGCGAGCCGCTGCAGGGCCGAGCCGACCTCGCCGGAGGGGAGTCCCGATGCGGCGGCGATCTGTGCCGGCACCGGCGAGCGACCATCGGCAGCATAGGCTTGAAGCACGGCGCGCCGGACCCGCTCCTCGACGCCGTCCATCCCGCGCCACTTCGAACCGATGAACGCCGCGAACAGTGCCGTCAGGGCTGCGCGGGCGCTGGGTGTTGTGACTGCGCTCCAGTCCGGGACAACGGCACCGCCGGGAAATGTAACCGTCGATCCAAAGGCGGCTTCAGCGGATGATGCGCGCGCCATCGCCCGCCCTCCTCAGCCGCAGCACGCCTTGCCGCCGCTCTCCTGGATCGGCGGACAGGGCACGTCGCCGTAGGAGCAATAGACGCAGCAATCGCCCGGCTTGGGCTTGAGGACCGCGCCGCAACCCCGGCAGTCGTAGAAATACTGGCAGGCATTGGTCGGCATGGTCTCCGTCGCCCGATGACCGCAGTGGGGACAGGTCAGCGTCGAGCGCAGCTCGGGGGTGGCATCAGACATAGCGATAGCCTGCCCAGAGCAGGGCCGCACCGAGCAGCAATCCGATGAGCGTGAGAACACGCATCCAGCGCGGCGTGCATATGCCGCCCGGCCCACAGCGCGCCGCCGTAACTTGCTGGCGCAACAGCAGCGCCGCGCCGGCAAGCAGGCACAATGCGCCAATGAGGAGAAGCGGCGTGCGATACGGCGCGGCGACAATGGCCACGCCGCCGAGCCAAGCTGCGCCGATCCCGGCGGATGCGAAGAGGATCGGCAGCGCACAGCAGGCGGCGACGCCGAACGCCGCAGCGATCCCCGCCAGCGTGAGCGTGGCGGTGCCGATCCCCTTAGGCGGGCTTGGCGTCTGGGTCACGGGCGACTCCTTGTGGCGGGCATTGAGCTGTCCTAACATCTGTAGCGACTACAGACTCAAGAGGTATTTTGGGGATGGCCGCAACCGGCGCGATCCAGATCGGCGAACTCTCACGCCGCACCGGATGCAACATCGAGACGATCCGCTATTACGAGCGGATCGGGCTGCTGCCCGCTCCGCCGCGGCGGGGCCGCTACCGCAGCTATGGCCGGGAGGACGTGGCTCGCCTGGGCTTCGTGCGCCGCGCGAGGGAGCTGGGCTTTACCCTGGACGAGGTACGCGCCTTGCTCGGACTCGCGGTTGGCGGTCAGGCCTCCTGCGCCGAGGTGCGCGAGCTCGCGGCGTCGCACCTGAAGGACGTACGCGCGCGGATCGCGGACCTCAAGCGGATGGAACGGGTTCTGGCCGACTCGGTGCGCGCCTGCGATGCCGGTCGGGATCCGGGCTGTCCGCTGCTCGACACACTTGGCGCCGAAGTGCGGGTCGCGTGAGCATTACGGCTGTCGGGCGTGCATCCAGTCGGCTGCCGCCTGCGCCTTGCTCGCCGCGGTGAAGATCGCCCGAGGCTCGTCCTTGAGCAGTTGCAGCCAGGAGGCGATGTAGGCCGCATGATCGGGTCGCGGTTCGTGCGCGATCCCAAGATCGGCGAGCAGGAACGATGCGGTCAGTTCGGCGGTCGCTTCCTCCATGGCGAGCGCGTGCCTGGTCCACTTGGCGCTGAAATCCCGGTCAAGCCGATGGGCTGCGCCACTGGCATGAGCCGCTTCGTGAATGTGGGTGGCGTAGAAGCCGTGGGCATCGTGGAAGGCGCTGAAATCCGGCATGTGAATGCGGTCTTCGGCGATATGATAATAGGCGCTGGCCGAGCCGTAGACAGTATCGATGCCGAGCGCGGCGATGAAGGCTTCGGCGGCGGCGAGGCGTTCGCTCTCAGGCAGGTCCGGCGCCGGTTCGGGCGCGTAGCCATCGACCTGATCGGCGTTGAACAGGCTGAACGCCTTGGCGAAAAGCCGTCGATGGTCGTCATCGCCGCCGGCGTCGTCACCCTTCGCGCGAAACTCCTTCCAGAGGACGCCGAGGCTGGCGTGCTCGCCCTTGCGGACCTGCGCGCCGAGCGCCTGCCACTGGCGATAGGTGCCCCAGACCCCGCTCGCGTAGCCGCTGCCATAGGCGGCCGCCCAGAGCGAGATCGTATTTATGCCGCGATAGGGCTTGCCGCTGGCGACGTTGGTCGGGCGGGTGACGTCGGCGCCAAAATGATGCCACGGCATGCGCCAGGTGCCGGTGCCGGCTTCGATGGCGTCGACGATCGCTTGCGTGACGCGAGCGTAGACGTCTGAGCGTGGTGAGGCTGACATGATATGTTCTCCGTTCTCGCGCCGGGGACCATCCCCGGCGGCGGAGGCCCGTTCGCGCCGGGCACAGGGGGGCTCGCGCACCCGTCAGGGCCGCAGCGAAGCGAAGGACGGCGAAGCCGTTGCGCGGGCGCGCCGACCGGCGCAGGACTCCGCCAACAGCCGGGGTGGTCTACGGCGCGGGAGGGTCGATCCCGGCAATCACCGCGGTCAGGCGATCAAGCTCGCGCTGGAGCGCCTGACGCTGGAGGTCGGAGATGCGCCGTTCGCGTAAGTGCGCCCGGGCATCGGCCGCCGCACGTTCCCAGGCCGGTCTGTGGCGGGCGGTGATGCAGGCGTTGGGGCAGCGGGTCGGTTCGCACAGGGCGGTAAGCGGCTGCGCGGGATCGGGGGTCGTCACGCGCTTGAGGCAGAGCGCGGTCGCGGGATCGAAGAAGCAATCCGCGAGCGGGCCGACATGGAAGGTGCGCGCGACGCTGGCGAGCATGACGCGCAGGCGGGCCCGATCGGCGATCATGGCGGGCAGTGGCCCGAGCTTAACGGCGGCATCGTCGAGGGTCCGCGCGATGCGTGGTCCCGCCGGTCCGCCGAGTGATGCGCCGCCCTGCCGCCGGTCGAAATAGTCCAGCAGATCGTCAATCTGACCGAGCCGGCGCTGCGCCTCGACCTCTGCGCGGAACCCCGATCCACTGGTCCCGGCATAGCCCTCGAAAGCGGCGACCGAGGCATGCTTGTACTGGATCATGCCGGCGATGGTGCCGAACGGACGGTTGGCGATGTGCCACGCGATGGTGCGCCGGAACTGCCGCGTCGTGATGCGCCACGGCTTGCCATCGGGGCCGGGTGGGATGACCGGCGCATCGGGGCTGCCGAAGACGGTGTTGAGGTGGTCGCGGAAGGCGTTGAGCTGGCGGACCACCTCGCTCGACAGATGCGTCTTGGTGACAGCGCGGGGACGAAGCACCGGCCAGAGCGTGTCGCTTCCAGTCTTCCGTGCCGCGTGTTCCGACAGCCGTTCGAGCACCGTGATCGCCTCGGCCACCGGTTCGATCGTCACCCAGCTCGCCGACTCACCGGCGCTCGATCGGCGCTTGTAGAGGGTCGATCGGACGCGTTGCCGCTCGATCAGGCCGTCTTCGCTGCGCGCGATCGAGAGGCAGCCGCGCCGCATCGCCTGGACCTCGCAGTCGCGCATGCCGGTCAGATAGGCGCATACGATATAGGCGGCGGCCTGCAGCATCCGCTCCTCGATCGCTAGGGTCTTCACGTCGAAGCGGGCACGCCATGGCCGACCGCTCTCGGGAGCGATCGAGATCGGCGTGTCCATGCCGCCGACCTCGGTACCAAGCGATGCAACCGCTTCGCGAATGACATCCGGTGCGCCGGTAGTGAGCATGAGATGCATGGCCGGCTCGGCGACGGCATCGATGCCGGCATGCAAATGGAGGAGATGGGCGTTGATCGGCGGGGTTGCATCCCCGGTGAGGGGATCGATGCGCGTGGCGCCGTTGTGTGCCGTCGTCCAGATGGGCACGCCGCGTCCTTGCCGGGCTCGGCGCGCGAGATAGCGCTCGAGGCGCGCGCGCTGCCGCAGGCGGCGCTCTGCATCAGGCAGTCCGCGTTCGGCGGCGAGCAGCCGAGCGCGGACTGCCTCGAGCCGATCGAGCGCGACCCGAGCCGCCAGAATATCGGTCGCGAAGGTCGTGACATAGCGCAGCGACCAGGCGAGCAGCGGCGTGACAATCTCCTCCGGCATGCGTGGGGTGCGGTTCTCGCGCACATGCCGATATCCGGCGACGCGCGCAGCCGCTTGCCCGGCCCACGGCTCGAACCCGAGACCGCCTCCAGGCAGGTGATCCCGGAGATGGTAGAGATCGGTGACCACCTGCAAGAGCTGGCCGACGATGACGGGGCGCCGCGCTGAATCATCCCGCAGGTGGCGCGCATAAGCGTCGATCAGCGCCTGATCGATGCGGCCCAGGTCGAGCCGCCCAAGCCGCTCGCGCGCGAAGGCGAAGAACCGGCGAGCCCGGTTGAATGCCTGTCGGATGCTGGCGGGCGGCAGCTTCGGGTGGTAGCCGGGAAGACCGACGTTGAGGCGGGCGTAGAGATAGGCGCGCATTGCCGCCTGCACATCGGCATGTTCGAGCACGTCGAAATGCACGGTGACGTGGCAGCGCCGAGCGTTCTCGCGGAAGACGGCGGGACCGAGATCCCAGGTCGGGTCGCCGACGTGCGACAGCTCCTCGCGGGCATGGCCCGCCTTGAGCGGCGCGCTCGCCAGCACAGGGCGATCGTCGAACGCGGGCACGAGGGCATGGACGGGCGTGGTCATGCGCGTGCCTCCGGCGGCAGATAGAGCCGTTCGCTCCCCATCTGCCGGCGCGCTTCGGCGATAACGGCATCGGAGAAGACCGGCAGGACCTGGACCGTGATCCGGGTGTGGACGCGGCCGAACTTGGCGGCCCAGTCGCTCGCCGGCAGGCTGCATCGCTGCTCTTCGACGAACGCGAGAAAGGCGAGGATCGCGGGGAGCTTGCGCGCGGTGATGACGGCGTTGGGACAATCGAGGCAGCCCCAGAAGGGCTGCGCGCAGGGCGAACCGGGCTCGGCGAAAGGACTGCTATGGAAGCCCGCGCAGGCGGCGAGCCAGACATCCTGTTCGCCGTCGAGCACCGGACCCACCGTATCAGCCGACATCAGCGACGCGACCTGTTCGGGCGCTTCGCGCAGCGCCTGCTCGGCGGTGGGTGGAAGCACGGTCGGCATCGCCGCAGCGACCGCTGCGCGGAAGGCATCGGCGACGGCCGCCTCGTGCAACGGCCGGAGCGACGGCAGATCGGCATAGTGGCGCGCCGCAACCTCGCGGGTGTGACCGACCGCGAAGCGGGCCATATGCCCCTCGGTCTTGGTGTACCATAACGCCTTGTGGGTCTTGCGCAGCCGGGAAAGCAGCAGATGGAGCGGCTTCCCATCATCGCCGGCGATACCATGGCGACGAGCCCAGGCGGCGAGTTGGAACTTGGGATCGACGATGCCGGCGCGAAGGCCGCCAACGTTGTGATAGAGCCAGAGGCAATCGTCGGTCAGATGCTCGCGTGCGACGGCGGTGACGTCGATCAGGCGACGCATGAGGCCGCCGGGTGTGCCGCTACCACCATCGCGGACCCGCATGCTCTTGTGCTCGGCACCGCGGGCGCGGCGCTTCAGATAGCGCAGCTCCACCGTGCCGGCATGCGGGTTGGTGAGACAATCCACGGTCAGCGTCTTCAGGCACTCCGGCTCGAGGCCGGTATCGAGCGTGAGCAGCACGAGCAGCGCCGGCAGATCGCGCGCGAGCAGATGATGGCGGCCATGCAGGTCGTCGATGAGCGTGCTGATCGGCAATCCGCGCCGCATGCGCATGAAATAGAGGCGCTTCAGCGCGGGCTGGTCTGCGACGATAAAGCCCTGCCGCGCGATGATCGCTTCGACATCGGCGCGCGCCCTGGCGACGACAGGGTCGCCCTCATCAGTGCGGTCGTCGGCGCCGAGGCGGCGAAGCATCGCTTCGATATCGGCCCTCGCGGCGTCGCGCAGCGCGCGGGCGACGAAGGGGCTATAGGCATCGCGCGGGGTCGAGCGGCCCGCCGAAGTGGCCAGCGTGTAGCGCAGCCGCTCATGCAGGTCGGGCGCGATCCGATCGGGCCGGTCTGCCTCGATCGCGCGCAGCGTGTTGATGACCTTGCCGACCGTTATGTGCCGGTGGATCGCGCCCATCCCACGCCGTTCGAGCGCGGACGCAAAGCCATCGATATGGACTGCGCGCAGGTCGTTGACGCCGGTCACCTCCGGCGCATCATCGCCAAGCCAGGCGAAGAAGTGGCGATAGACCTGAACATACTGCTTGATGACGCTGGCCGCACCGATGGGGCCGCCGAGCGCCGCCGATCGACGCAGCGCACCGGCGAAAGCGATGGCGAGTGGGCGAGGATCGAGCCCGGTCATATCGACTAGGACCGTTCCGCCATGCCGCGCCTCGATGGTGAACTTGAGGCCGAGCACAGGATCGGGCTGCGATCGCTCCGGCGTGATCGGCGCAAAGGCGACAGGCCGGCCCTTGCGGGGACGCCCGCTCATACGCCTTGCGGCCCCGGCAGTAACGCCAGCAGCTCCTCGACGGCCGCGTCCACCGTATCGGCGCGGGTCGCGATATGGTCGAGGTAGATATAGGTGGTGGTGAGGCTGGCGTGGCCAAGCAGGCGTTGCACCTGTTGCAGCGGGTCGCCCAGGATCAGCCGATAGCTCTCCACCGGCCCCACCGGCAATGCCGCTTCGCGCAGCCGCTGCTGGATCAGCAAGGCGAGCATATGGACTGCGAAGGCGTGGCGAAGCTGGTGCGGGCTGATCGACAGCGGGAAGCCGTTCTGTGCGCACCGCTTGCAGGCGCGGGTGAAGATCACCTCCCACGAGTTGG
Source organism: Sphingobium sp. DC-2 (assembly GCF_000722555.1). NCBI lineage: Bacteria > Pseudomonadati > Pseudomonadota > Alphaproteobacteria > Sphingomonadales > Sphingobiaceae > Sphingobium > Sphingobium sp. DC-2. The sequence continues at coordinate 8,890 of NZ_JNAC01000031.1, forward strand.
GGCGGACAGGCTGGCCGACCTCGGTCAGCCATAGCGCCGCCGGCTCGCGGGGCGTTCCATCCTCGTCGCACAGGATCAGGCGGCATCGTTCCTCCGGGGTGCAGATATCGCGCATGCGGTCGAGACCGGCGCGGGTGACAGGGATCGGTCGGTCGAAGCTGGCCGCACCGTCGCGCGCGGCGAACTTGGCCACGCCCGCGGCGCGCTCGACCGCGACATAGGCGGCGATCTGACGAAGCAGCCGGCGTGGGACCAGAACGCTGCGTCCGCGGTCGCCCTTGGTGAGCGGCGGCGGAAGGGGCAACCAAAGTTGTTGGACGTCACCGTCCTCGCGGTCGATCGCCGCGAGCTCGACGGTGAGCAAGCCCGACGCCTCTTCGAGGCGCAGGCCGGTGG
>NZ_JNAC01000032.1:0-6597 GCF_000722555.1 Sphingobium sp. DC-2
GCCTTATCTGGACAGTCTGCACCGTGCCTCACGCACACTTGAACGGTATGTTTTGGCGCAACGCAGGGGGGCATCAGGCCGGATGAAGCGCTATCCATAAGCTGGCGTAATCCGGCCTGATGACCACCGTCCCGCAGGCGCGCAACGTGTGCGATCTGGAGTTGGGAGGGGGTCTGGGGGAGGGACTGACAAGCTGTGGATACTTCAGGTGCGTCGATCGTCATTCAGGAGCGCCGGACGGCGGATGGCCTGGACTCCTACATCCCGGTAATCCTGCGTGATGGTGCGATCTATGATCTCCACCTTGAGCGCTACTTCCTCGATTTGCCGCTGAACGGTTCGCGTTCGCGACACTCGTTGCGCGCCCATGGCTATGATGTTCTGGTCTGGGTTCGCTTTCTCGCTTCGGCCCGTGGCAAGTCTGTTTGGCAAGCCGATGCCAATGATGTCGGTGCCTATCATCGTGCCCGGCGGCGCAGCGATGCTGAGTTCCGGATTTCGGCATCGACGTGGAACCGGGCGATTGCCTCGCTCGACAAGCTTTATCGATGGGCCGAACGGGAGGGTCTGATCGAGCGTACACCTTTTACGCATCGTCAGGTCTGGCGACGATCGCACGATGGGCGCCGGGCGGCAGTCACGGGCCGCAATGACGCCTATGAGCGCGCAGCCCGTCGTTCCGACGTCCGTTTCATCGATCTCACCGATTACCGCGCCTTCCGGGAAGTTGGTTTGCGCGGCCTGACCGTTGAAGGGACCGAGCGTCCTGGAGCGCGTGACCGCAATGGCGCGCGCAACGCGCTGTTCGCCGATCTGCTGGTCACCACCGGCCTGCGCCTGGAAGAGGCATCCCACTTGCTCGCAGCTGAGATTCCGGTTTGCGACGCCCGCTCGGAACGTCAGCGGCGGGTCGAGCTTCCGGCGGCACTTACCAAGGGTGACAGGGGGCGAAGCATGCTGCTACCGCGCCGTTTGTTGCCGGTGTTTGACGCCTACATCGCCGTTGAGCGAGCGGCGGCCGTCGCCAAGTTCGCACAGCGCCGTGGCTGGGAAGCCATCGACCGCCCGATCTTCATCCACAGCCCCTCATTCGGGCAGCGCGCATTGCCTCTCGTTGGCGGTGGCACGATGGACATGGAGGTCGTCACACCGGATGAACGCGCAAGGCTTGTTATTTGCGCTGACGATGGAACGCCGCGCGAAGCCGCGGTCCTCTGGCTGACCGAGGTGGGCCATCCTGTGTTGCCCAACTCGTGGGAAGCGATCTTCGCACGGGCAAGCCGCCGTTGCACGGACGCAGGCATCCCGGTCCGGCTTAGCCCCCATCAACTCCGGCATTCCTTTGCAGTCCACATGCTGGCCATGCTGATCCAGCGCCGCCTCGCCGACGCAGCGGCACCAGTGGGCGCCATGGAAGGTTATCGCCAGCTGGTCGGCGATCCGCTTCAACAGGTCCAGCGATTGCTTGGCCATTCGAGCCTCGCGACGACCTCTATTTATCTGGATCACCTCGCCACGCGTGCCGATACCGTCGATGCGGCAGTCGAAGAGCTGTTGGCACTCGTACCAGGCTATCTTCGATCATGAGCGCTGCTCCACGCAAAGGACGCAAGGTCAGCTTCGAGACCGAGGCGGCTGCGCCCCAAGCCGATCCATGGTCGCAGATCAGCACGCTGCGCTTCATGATTCATCCCTTATATGGCGGCGAGCTGCTCGTCGATTTCACGGGCTTGCGGCCGCGCGGCCTGGCGCTCGCTTTTGCCCGGAGCCTGTTCAAGCTGGCCGCACCGCGCGGCCCCATCATGGTACGTTCCTCCCTCAAGACATACGCCAACCAGCTGCCAAGCTTCTTTGCCTACCTGGCCGGGACAGGCGACCGGATCAACGGCCCTGCTGACCTTCGCGCCCATCACATCGATGGATTTGAGACATGGCTCAGCGCGCAGGGCAAGTCTCGCGTGCATGGACAAACCTATGTCGCCAAGGTCGTTTCCGTCCTACGTCGCATCGCGGACGACAGCCCTGAGCTTGTCGATTGCGGCTTGCGGGAACGACTGCGCTACGTCAGCTCACACGCACACGTTCGTTCCCGTCCACGCGATGCCTACAGTCCGTATGTAGCCCGCCAGCTGCGCGATGCGGCACGCGCGGATATTGCTGCGATCGAGGCCCGCTTGCGATCGGGGCCACAGATCGATGAGGTGGCGCAGATCGATGGCGCATATTGCAAAGCCCATGCTGCCATCGAGACATACGGTGTTCTGGGCTACCGTGATCCCACGTTTCAGAGCCTGTACAAGCTGCGCAAAAAGCGCGATCTCACCAGTGACAGGCTTAACCTGAGCCTCCACGCAGCCCACTATCTTACTGCCGACGATATCGTCCCGCTTCTTGTTCTGCTCTTACTCGAGACAGGGCTTGAGCTGGAGTGCTGCAAGTCGCTCACCCTCGATTGTCTGCGCAATGCCGCAGGTGGTACCGTCGATATCGCCTACACCAAGCTGCGGGCACACGGTGCCGAGCACAAGACAATCCGGGTGCGTGATCGCGGCTCATCCACCCCTGGCGGTCTGATCCGACGCATCATCGCCCTATCGTCCAAGGCCAGGGTCCATAACTTTAGCGATAACCTTTGGGTCTATTTTCAGCCGGGCGAGATCACCGCAGGTATTCGTCAACTGCGCTTGAAGGTCAGTGCCTGGACGCAGCGCCATTGTATTACCGATGATCAGGGTAAACCGCTCCATCTGTGTCTTTCGTATCTGCGCAAGACGCACAAGGCCTTGTGGTATCTGAAGACCGAAGGCCACATGGCCCGCTTCGCCGTAGGTCATACCGTCGATATCGCGGCACGGCACTACGCCGATATTCCCTCCCTCAGACCGCTGCACGAGCAAACCGTGGCAGATGCCCTCGAAGAGGCGCTCGCTGGTCCAATGATCCTGCCTCCTCAAGACGAGGACCGGCTGCGCGGCAAGTTGGCAAGCCCTGATCCCGATGATGGGGGCATTTCAACCGCACTGCTCGATGGCGAACAAGACGTCTGGCTTGCAAGCTGTGGCAACTTCTATTCCAGTCCCTTCGCATCCGTCGGCACGCCATGCCCAACACCGTTCTGGGCCTGCCTCGATTGCCGCAACGCGGTCATTACCGCGCGCAAGCTGCCTGCCATTCTCGCCTTTCTCTCCTTCGTCGACGCTCAGCGGATCGGCCTGAGTGCCGCTGATTGGACCGCCAAGTTTGGTCATGCCCATGATCGCATCGTTCAGCAGATCCTGCCTGCCTTCGCCGAAGGCGTCGTGGCAAGGGCCCGTGCGCAAGTCGCGAACGACCCTCCCACGGTCTATCTGCCGCCAGAGGCACGGGTATGACCGTTGTCCAGCTTCTGGCGGAGAGCGACGATGAGCGCGATGCCCTCCCTGTGCTTATGTCCGCGCCTTTGCGCCCCGGCTGCGATCGCGCGCATATTTCACGATACGGCGATCCGGTGTGGGATCTGGCTCCCGGCGTATTTCGCGACAACGCGCGGCGCTGCCATGTCACGGTACATTTCGGCGGTATTGAAGACCCATCTATTGCTGATGCCCTGCGCCAGATTCTCCATGCGCGGCTCAATGTCGATCTCCCCGGTCACCGTTCGCGGCTTGAGCCGGCCGGGGTGCGCGGCGAGGCCAACCGGACCTTGCGCTTTTTCGACTTCGTGAAGGCTCAGCTGGGGCGTTTCGATCTCGGCCGGGTCGATCAGGCTCTGGTCGATCGCTACGCCGGATCTTTGCGCCTTGCCGGGCTGCGCCCAGTTGTAGCGGCAGCGCTGCTGCGGATCGTCTTTGACCTGCACGAGTTGCAGCATCATCTGCCGACTGCGCACCTGTCCTTCGAACCGTGGCCGGGACGAAGTCCGTTTTCCGTGGCGGGCGCAAAGCATATTGCAGGGGAGAACCGGACGCCGCGCATTCCCGAATCGATCATGACGCCGCTGCTCTCCTGGTCGTTGCGCTACGTGACCTGCCACGCAGGCGATATCCTTGCCGCACGGGCGGAACTCGATCGCCTTGAAGCAACGCGCAACCGTCTGATTGCCGCTGGGGAAGGTCTGGATCCCGCTGTTCGTCGGTTACGGCAACGCGAACGCCTTCTCGACTATGTTGCATCCTTGCGGCAGCATGGGCGCGGCATTCCGATCTGGACCACGGCACATAACGGCGCAACGCGAACAGACCCGCAAACCGGCGCCGTCACGCCGCCGATCAACTACCACCTGATCCACCTCCATGCCGGTATCAACGCGCAGGCCGAACCTGCCATGCACCTTGGCCTCGCCACCGGTGCACCAGACCTCATCGCCGCTGCCATCGCAGAACTCGGCACCGAGATCGGCGGCATGGATACGCCCATTTCTGCCGATCCCGATACTGGCCTGCCTTGGCGCACCCGCTTCGATGCCAAGGTTTTGCCCCTCGAGGAAGTCATGCTGCAGTCCGCAGCCTATATCGTATGTGCCTTTCTCTCAGGCATGCGGGACAGCGAGATCCAAGCCATGAGGCAGGGATGCCTGTCTATTACCAAAGCCGAAGACGGTACGATCTTGCGGCATCGTATCAAGTCCACTGCTTACAAGGGCAAGCGCGGCGGCGGCGAGGAGACCGAGTGGGTTACCATCGCGCCAGTCGCTGAAGCCATCGATGTCCTCGAACGCCTTTCCGCGCGTGCAGGGCAAGCGCGCGGAACAACGACCCTGTGGCCAGTCCTCACGCTCCGGGCCAATACCAAGACGCACGTCTCTGCAGAGATAGTCCGGCAACTCAACCGGTTCCGCGATCACCTCAATGACCAATTCGGATCCGCGCAGGCACCCGTCATTCCTGCCGGACCCGACGGCCGACCATGGCGTCTGACAACGCGTCAGTTTCGCCGCACAATCGCCTGGCACATCGCCAACCGGCCCTTCGGAACAATTGCCGGCATGATCCAGTACAAGCATGCCAGCGTTGCGGCTTTCGAAGGCTATGCTGGCAGCAGCCGGTCCGGATTTCGGGGAGAGATCGAAGCCCAGCGTGCGCTCGGGCAGATCGACGATATCCTTGTCTACTTCGACGAGCGGCAAAGTGGCGCACGCCTTGGCGGACCTGCCGCGAACAGGGTCGGAGTTGTGCTTGATACTGCCGCCCACGAGTTGGCGCCGCTACCTGCCATGATTGCCGACCGTCCACGTCTGCGCACCATGCTGGGCAGTCTCGCGCGGACATTGCATGTCGGCCCGCTGGCCGATTGCTTCTTTGATCCGGCAACTGCCCTGTGCCTGAACCGGAGTTCGGAGCCAGGCGCAAGCGGGCCAATGATCTCCATGTGCGAACCGGTCCGCTGCCCCAATGCCTGCATCGCCGAACGGCATCGCCCGGCATGGCAGCGCGGTGCTGATGAGGCACGGTTGTTGTTGCGCGAGAAGCGGCTTCCAGAGCCGCAGCGGGTGACGCTTCAGGCCGAGGTGGCCAGAATCCAGCGTGTTCTTGAACAGATCGCACCGGGTACCGCCACACCGCATAACGGTATGGCGGGAGAGGAAGAGGAGGCGGGTTTGCGGGTGACGGATTGAAGGAGCGGAAGACAGTTTCCCTCCGCCCGTCGTGGAGACCTGCCATGTCCCGATCCTACCCTGCTACGCCGCGAGCCGACGTCTATTCGCGCATTACTACCGAGATTGTATGTGCCATCGAAGCCGGTGCCGGCGATTGGCGTATGCCCTGGCACCATGATGGCGCTGCCACCACCAGGCCGCAGAACGTCACCTCCCGCCGCCGCTATCGCGGCGTCAACGTGCTCGCGCTCTGGATCGCAGCCGAAGCGGCTGCCTATTCCAGCGGTCTTTGGGGGACCTATCGCCAGTGGGCATCGCTTGGCGCACAGGTCCGCAAAGGTGAACGCGGAACGACGGTTGTGTTCTGGAAACAGGCCGCATCGCGCACCGATGATGATCATGACGATGGCGAAGCCGGACCCGGCCGCATGTTCGCGCGGGCCTTCACCGTGTTCAACCTCGCCCAGGTCGAGGGCTATGAACCCTCACCTGTCGCAGTTCTACCCGAGGGCGAGCGGTTCGGGCACGCCGAAGCTTTCGTCGCGGCCCTCAAGATCCCGGTCACCGAGGGCGCCTACGATGCGCACTACCGGATCGACCTCGATCACATCTTCATGCCGACCTTTGCCTCGTTTCGGGATGCATCAGCACAGATGGGCACGCTTTTGCATGAGGCGGCCCACGCCACAGGGGCAAAGCACCGGCTCGACCGCAACTTTGCCGAACGTTTCAAGCGCGACAGCTTGGCGATCGAGGAAATTTGCGCTGAACTGACCGCATCGTTCGTGCTCGCCGACCTCGGGATCGCTCACCATCCGCGGGCCGATCATGCCGCCTACGTAGCATCGTGGTTGCGCGCACTCAAAGACGACCCTCGTGCCATCTTCACCGCCGCCAGCAAGGCGCAGGCGGCCGCCGACTGGATGCACGCCCAGCAGCCCCAGCCTGAGGAGATGGCCGCATGATCCGCGCCCCGAAAATTTGCGGTGGAAGTCACATTAGGGCTGGACTGTCAGGATATG
>NZ_JNAC01000033.1:0-61184 GCF_000722555.1 Sphingobium sp. DC-2
CTTACCCGCCCAACTCACATCTTGGCAGGCGGCCTCAACCGTTCGGTTACCATCGGCGGCAAGCAAAAGCCATATGGAAAAATGTTCAAGGCCTTGCTGGACGGGAACCTGGAATATGCGCTCATGGGCGGAGTTCTGCTGACATCCCGCATACTCATCCGCCAGACCGATGCCGCCGCCCTCCTAGCCATGACAAACGGGGAGCGATTTTTCGTCGGATTTCCTGAGCCTACTGAATATACCCAGATGGACGCGTGCAATGTGCTGAACCTTCACACCCGCTCAAGGGATGCTGTTCTGGATATCCGGCACAGTGTGCGTGCAGGAAATGTCCGCATTCCGGTCGATGCCGTTCACGCCATCGGCCAGGCACGAGCATCGCTCGCCGAATTATCGGCACGGACGGGAGTCCACTGGAAGACGCTATCTCCGATTCTCGGGCCTCAGGATGATGTATTCGGCTGGGAACGAGAAAAGGCATGTGGTAAGCTGGGCCTGCCGCTGTTCGCCTAACGCATATGTACGAATAATCCGGAAGCTCACTCTTCGACAGAGATGAGTTATTCGGATTTTCTGGGGAATATCAGAGAAGAGTTAGTCGAACTCAACAAACTTCCATCGCGTTATTAATCGCTTATGCGGGTCAGTCCCTGCCGGAGCGGCGCTGTTTTCGCGTCGCTTCCAGTTGCGCAGCACCCCGGCGGCTTTCCTGGCTCCCCCGCCTTTCCATTGGCCCGATGCGACAGGGAAACACATGGAACAGGCGTCAGAAGGGCGATGGCGCGGGCTTCGGCGCGCTCAAATTTCGCCTCCAATGTTCCGCAACAGCCGCATCTACTCCATTCCCTCGGCCGCCCTTAACCCATAGCAATCTGGATTGTGCGCGTTGAGGTCCGGCAGAAATGTGGCCCGTGAAACGCCTGCTGCCTTCATCCCTGTCAGGGCCCGACGGATGTCAGCCTGGGAGATGGAGCGGCTATCTATTCCAAATCGTTCGCCGAAGCAGGATTTTGCCCTGCGCGCCCGCGCCGATCCGATGTGCGAAAGCTCCCAGATCGAAGCCGTCGCCTTGCAGGCTCGCTCCGTGCCGGTCTGGATGACCCGCGCTACTCCAGTGAAAGGTGAACTGCGATGAATGTCATGGCCGCGGCGCGCAGCAGGCGCATTTCGGAGTGTCCAACGGCGATATTGCGATCAACCGCTTGTAGAAGCTTGCCCAAGCCTCATGCACCGCGCGGATATTCGGACTGCCCGCATTTGATGCCAGGTCCTGATTATGTTGGGCCAGTTGCTCGAAGCGCGCCTGCTCATTTATGTTCATGGTTTACAGAAACTTCCCGTCTGCTTTGAAGCGCAGGAAAGTCGTGAGGCGCCGATAAGTTCAACGGAAAGAGGGTTAATGCGCGCGCTGCCCCGCTTTACGTGAACAGCATGGTTGAGCGCCTGACATCGAGCGAACCGGCACCGTTCGACCGGCTGTTCTGGAAAGCGATAGCTCACTTTTCGGCGGCGGTTCTGGTCGAGGGGCGGAGGCCGTTCAGCGGCCCCGCCCCCTTCCCGTCCGATCAACGGTCGGCCTTGTCCTTCGCCTGCCGCGCGGCGAGTTGACGGGCGGCCGTGGCGGCGGCATCCGTGGCGGTGACGATGCCGTTCCTGTCATCATCCTGCTCGGCAAAGGCACGGGCGCCCGATGCGTCATATTCCGCTTCTGTCATCTTGCTGTCCTTGTCCTTGTCGAGAACGCCGAAGCGGACATGGGCCTGGCGGATCTGGCGCTGCCGCTCCTCTTCCTTCTTCTCTTCGCTTTGGCCGGAGGCGGCGAGTTGCTGTTCGAGGCGGGCACGATATTCGCCGACATATTCCTCTTCGGAAACCCAGCCATCCTTGTTGGCGTCCGTCGCCTGGAAACGGGCGGCGCGGGCGGCGTCGAATTCGGCGCGGGTGACTTGTCCGTCATGGTCGGCGTCATAGTCATGGATGAAGGCGGACCCTTCATGCGGCGCGGCGATCGCCGATGCGGGAAGGGCCAGCAGGGCGGCGGTCAAGGGAAGCAGGATTTTCATAAGGTCTCCGTCAGATGGAAAAGGCGCGGCGCTCATGCCGCATCGAAGGCAAGGGTGTAGGTGTAGCTGCGATAGGGTGTTTCCGCCCCGGCGGGCGCGGCGGCGCGATGGCGGACGAGGATGAGGTAGGTCCCGGCATCCTCCGGCTTCAGGCTGAACCGGCCGTCCGCGCCGCTCCTGACCTGCGCCGCCACCTTGCGGCCGTCATACAGGCCAGCGCTGCGGAACAGGGTGATGCCGGTCTGCGCCAGCGGCTTGCCGTCGAACAGCAGCAGGAAAGCCGCGTCCGATCCCGCCGTGATGCCGTTGGGATGCGTGACCGGCTGTATTTCCAGGCCCCGGCCGGTGGGTTTCAGTGCGGCGGCGCTGGGCTGGCCGCGCGTCACATAGGCTTCGGCCAGCGTCATGCTCTGCACATCGACCTGTTCGGCATTGGCGGGCGGTTCGGCGCCCTCCCCGCGCATCTGCCATTTGCCGTCCAGCCTGAACATCTTGCCCTTGCGCCCGGCGCGCTGGCCGCTGGTCACGCGATAGGTGCCATCGGCCGGGATCGCCGCTTCGAAGACGGACAGGTCGCGCAGATGCGTGACCGGCCCGGCGGGCAGATCCTTTCCATCCGGCCCCACCAGATGGAAGGTCGCGCCGCGCATCGCGACTTCGGGCAGGAAGGCGTCCTCCGCGAAGGCGGACTGGACGGTGACATGGTCGCCTTTCCCCAGATCGAACTGTGTGGGCAGCACATAGGGCATGTGCGCCTGCGCGGCGGAAGCGCCGGTCAGGACGAGCAAAAGCCCGGCGGAACGAAGTGATAATGATGGCATGAGTACCCCCTTTCTGCGGCGCTGCTAACTCTAATGCGACTCACTTGCAATATCAATTCTATCTGCTAGGTGGCTGGCCTCGGGCGCATTCCTGTCCTGTCCATTGCTGCAAAGGGGGCCGCAAATATGATGAAGATGAAATCGATGCTGCTGTTGGGAAGCGCGCTGATCGCCGCGCCGGTAGCCGCCTGGGCGCAGGAGGAGAATGCGCCGGAAACGACGCGCATGACGCTGGACCGCATGGTCATTTCCGCTGGCACGGAAAAGGTCGCGATCGACACGCCGCAAGCGGTCAGCACGCTGGATCAGGACGATATCGACCAGGTGCAGGCGACCACTATCGGCGATCTGCTGGAAGGCATGCCGGGGGTCAATGTGCAGGGCGGCGTCGGCCAGCTTGGCCAGGGCTTCAACATTCGCGGCATGGGCACGGCGATCGGCGATTCGGACAACCGCATCCTGATGACCGTCGATGGCGTCACCAAATTCTACGAACAATATCGCATGGGCGCCTTTTTCAGCGAGCCGGAACTGTACAAGCGGGTGGAGGTGCTGCGCGGCCCCGCTTCATCGACCCTCTATGGTGCGGGCGCGCTGGCGGGCGTCATCAATTTCACGACCAAAGATGCGTCGGACTTCCTGAGCAGCGGCGATCCGCTGGCGGTGAGGCTGAAGGCGGCGACGGAAACCAATGCCGCCGCCCATACATTGTCGGGCATCGTCGCGGCGCAGCCGGTCGAGGGCGTCGAACTTCTGGGCAGCTATAATTACCGCCGCAGCGACGATTACAAGAGCGGCAATGGGCAGACCGTCGCGGCGTCCGCCACGGAATCCGACAGCTGGCTGGTCAAGGGCCGCGTATCGATCGGCGGCAACAGGAAGCATGCCATCTGGGCCAGCTATCAGGATTGGATCAGCGACGCGCCGCAGGTCTATGATCAGGTTTCCGCCGCCACCGGCAACAGCCTGATGCGCCGCCGCGTTCACGACAAGACCGCCGTGCTGGGCTATGTGAACGACTTCAACGGCAGCAAGCTGCTGAACATCGACGCGCAGATCGCCTATTCGCTGTCGAAGGTGCACCAGACCGAAACCAGCTTCCTCGGCCCGCTCGCCTATTCGGATTTCTCCTATGAAAGCTGGCAGGCGAAGGTCCAGAACACCAGCGAGTTCGACCTGGGCGGCGACTGGACGACGTTCCTGATCGTCGGCGGCCAGTGGAGCGAGCAGAAGCGGCGCAATCCGCGCGTTTCCACCAGCGGCACGGTGACGCCGGGCGCGGGCACTCATCCCGAAGGCGACATGACCCGTTATGGCCTGTTCGGCCAGTTGGAGATCATCTGGTCCGACAAGCTGACTATCATGCCGGGCGTGCGGGTCGACTGGAACGACCTGAAGCCCGGCGACACGGTGGTCGGCGGCACCGTCCTGACCAAAAAAGCGCGGGGCAGCGGCGTGTCGCCCAAGCTGGCCGCGCTTTATAACATCACTCCATGGTTCGGCCTGTTCGGATCGGTCGCGCGCACCGTGCGCATGCCCAATATCGACGAAATCTTCACCCGCTCCACGGCCCGGCCCAACAATCCCGATCTGCGCCCGGAGAAGTCGGACAATATCGAAGCCGGTTTCACCCTGTCGTTCGATGATGCGCTGGGCAAGGGCGACAGGTTCCGCGCCAAGACGACGCTGTTCCAGAATGACGTCAAGGACCTGATCGTCAATGTTTCGGCGCCCGCTGGCACGCCCTATTTCCAGAACATCAACCGTTCCCGCTTCAAGGGGCTGGAGATCGAGGCCGAATATGGCATTGGCGGCTTCTTCGCGCGCGGCAATGCGTCCTTCATCGACGGCAAGGACCGGCGGACCGGAGCTTATCTCAACACCATTCCCGCCAATGATTACCGGCTGACGCTGGGCTATGCCGACGCGGCGAGCGGCCTGTCGGGCGGATGGACCGGAGAGTTCGCGGAACGGCAGGACAAGGTCGCCACGGGGCCTTTCTCCTCCGCCGGATCGGGATTGCCGACGCCGGGATACAGCGTCCATAATCTCTTCTTCGCCTTCAAGCCGCAAAGCGGCCCGGCCAGGGGATTTGAATTCCGCATCGCGGCGGACAATATCTTCGACAAACAATATCGCCGCCACCTTTCCTCCCTCGCGGCGGAGGGGCAGAGCTTCAAATTCACCGTGGCCAGCACCTTCTGACGCCATGGCGGGTGCGGGGCATCCTTTCCGGGTGAGCGGGCCAGCGGCGGCATCGCTGCTGGTCAACGGGCTGCTGGTCGCGGCCCTGCTCAACCTGGGGATGGGGCATGCCGGCCGGCGCGCGGAATCTCCGGCGCTGACGGTCCTGTCCCTCGCCCTGCCCAAAGGCGCGGAGCAGGGGAAGGAAGAGGCGGAAGCGGACGCGCCCAGCGTTGCGGCAACTCCGCCCGCTTCCCCCGCCGATCCGCTGCCCGCGCAGCCCCCTGCCGCTGCCGCCATCGCCCCAGCGGCCGTGATGATCCCGTCCAGACTGGCCCTGCCCATGCCCGCTGCCCTCGCCGGAGCGGCGGTCAGCGCAGCGGCCGCGCCAGCGCAGCCGGTATCAGCGGCGGCGGCTTCCCCCTCTCCTCCCGCTGCCCCGGCGGCGCGGCGGGGCGCGGCTGACGGGCTGGACGCCAAGGCGCCCTCCGGCACGAGCCGCAGCTATGCCGCCAAGGTCCGCTCCTGGCTCTACGCCCATAAGATCTATCCCCGCCGCGCCCGGATGCGGCGGGAAGAAGGACGGGTTCAGGTCCGCTTCGTGATCGACCGCGCGGGCATGCTCCTGGAAGGCGCGGTGATCCGGGGATCGGGCGTCGCCGCGCTGGATGAAGAAGCCGAAGCGATGATGCGGCGCGCCTCCCCCTATCCGCGCGCGCCGAACGAACTGCCGGGCGAACGCATCGAATTCACCGTCCCGATCGAGTTCATCCTTCCGGTCTGAGGCCTATAACGGCCAAAAGGATCGGGCACGGATATGATGATGCCGGTCTTCAATTGCCCGGCTCCTACGCCCCCTGTCGCGGCAGCGCCGCCGCAGCAGCAGCGCTGGCCTCCCCATTGCCCCGCTTCCCAAGCGCAATAAGATAGGCGCAGAGCATGTCGGCCAGCGCATCGGCAAACACCTCGATCTCCGAAGCGGCGCGCGGCGTTTCGGAGAAATGCTTGCCCACCTCGCCCAAGGTCATCTTCAAAAGGTTCGCGGCCACATCCCGGCCGCTCGCCGGAAGGCCGGGCAGGGCTTCCGCCATGAAATGCTGCAAGGCGGCATCCACGCCGCCCTTCTTCTCCTTCGCGTCCGGCGCATCCCGATAGAGCGGCGCGGCATCGTTCAAGGCGCTGCGCACCGCCGCTTCCTCGCATTCCGACCGGACGAAGGCGCGCGTGAGGATGCGCACCCGTTCCATGGGCGGCTTTTCGCGGTCCTCCAGGATCGCCTGGAGCAGTTGGCTGGTTTCACGCCACTCGTCGCTCTGAAGGCGAAAGAGGATCGCGGCCTTGTTCGGGAAATATTGGTAGAGCGATCCCACGCTCACCCCGGCCCGCTTTGCAACTCGCGCCATGGTGAAACGCGCCGCGCCCTCCGTCACCAGAACCTGAACAGCGGCCTCCAGAACCGCTTCGACCAGTCCGGCCGAGCGGGCCTGCCTGGGCTGTTTCCGCAAGGAAAGCTGAACGTTCCGGGGACCGGCCAAGCATCGCCTCCGTAATGCGATTAGCGAATGCGACGAATTAGTCGTATTTTGCGGGCCGCACAAGAAAAGCTCATGTTCCACCGGAGTTGCTCATGTCCATTCTCACCACATCCCCGATCGCGCCGCTGCTCGACCACCTGTTCGACGAGGCGGAGGCGAACGCTCCATGGGCGAACCCGGCGTTCACCGGCATCCCGCAGGAAGAGATCATGCGCCTGATGCAGAGCCGCACCGAATATCTCCATTTCTACGGGGAAATGCGTGACTATGCCCTTCCCGTGTCGCGGGAGACGGGCAAGCTCCTCTACATGCTCGCCCGCAGCATGGGCGCGCGCGAGATTGTGGAGTTCGGAACATCCTTCGGCATATCGACCATCCATCTGGCGGCGGCGCTTCGTGAGAATGGCGGCGGCCGCCTGATCACCACCGAGTTCGAGCCGTCCAAACTGGCGCGGGCGCGAGACAATCTGGAAGCCGCCGGTCTGGCCGATCTGGTCGAGTTCCGCGCGGGCGACGCGCTGGAGACGCTGGGCGCCAACCTGCCGGACGCGGTGGACATGCTTCTGCTCGACGGCGCCAAGGCGCTCTATCCCGACGTCCTCGACCGGGTTGAACCGTGGCTGCGGCCGGGCGCGCTCATCATCGCCGACAATGCCGATCACTGCCCGGACTATCTGCAACGCGTGCGCGCGGCGGGAAGCGGCTATATGTCCGTGCCCTATGGCGATGACGTCGAACTGACGATGCGCCTGGGGTGAACATGAAAAAGGCGGCCTCGTGCCGCCTGCCGAATGCTCCCAGGCTCGAAACGAGCCGAGTGGCAATGGTGCCGCTTACGTGACTCGAACACGTGACCCTCGCATTACGAATGCGATGCTCTACCAACTGAGCTAAAGCGGCGTTGGTGGGGCAGATAACAGCGGTTGATGCGCAGGACAAGCGGGCAATGCAAATGGCCGCGTCATCTTCCGCGCCCGGCCGCTTAGCCGCGTCGCAGGACGCGCGCCTCCTCTTCACGGCATGTTTACCATCCGGTGGCAGTGTCGATTCTCAGGAGAAGCTTTTTCTGGGCTAAGGACGCACCCATGGACACTCTGCAAGGGTATGACATCGTCAGTGATCAGGACGATCTGGATCATGCCGGCGACGCAGCCATCGAAACGCCCGCGACCGTCGGGACGGACGAGCGGCGGATGCAGGTGCGTGCCTATAATTATTGGGCGTCGCTGCTGGGCGACCGGACGCTGCCGTCGATCGAGGATCTTTCGCCCGGCGAGCTGGAGGATTTCGGCCCCAACAGCGTGCTGCTGGATTTCAGCGCCGGGATCGAAAATCCCGCGATCGTCTATCTGGGCACCGGGTTGCGCCGGGAATGCGCCATCGAAGGACGCATAGAGCATATCAGCGACGTGCCGCCGCGGTCGCTGCTGTCGCGCCTTACCGACCATTATTTGCAGATCATCGCCAATGCCGCGCCGATCGGCTTCGAAGCGGGCTTCGTCAACCAGCGCGGGGCCGACATATTGTATCGCGGCATATTGATGCCCTTTTCCTCCGATGGCGAGACGATCGATTTCGTCTTCGGCGTGATCAGCTGGAAGGAATTGGCGAGCAACGACGTCAGCGAGGAAATCGGGCGCGAAGTCGACGCCGCGCTGCGTAGTTCCGCCATTGCCGGGGAGGTCACGCCGATCTGGGCGGATGGCCCCGCCGCCGATGAGGATGACGCAGGCACTCTGGACCTTGGCGGAATGGAGACGCTTGGGGAGGACGCGCCGCTCGCCGACTGGCTGGCGCTGGCCCGTGACGGGGTGGAGCAGGCCCGCACCAGCGAGGCGCGCAGCCATAACGCGCTGTATCGCGCCATCGGCCTTGCCTATGACTTTGCGCTGGCGTCCGAAGGCGCGCCCGGCGACTATGCCGAAATGCTGAGCGATGCGGGGATCAAGGTTCAGGCGCGCAGCCCGCTGACGGCAGTGGTCAAGCTGGTATTCGGCGCGACCTACGACAAGACCAGGCTGACCGAATATACGACGGCGCTGGAGCATGCGAAGGCCGCCGGAATGAAGATGGGGACCTTCGCCGATTATCTGGGCCGCTATGAAGGCGGGCTGAAGGCGCTTGTCCGTGACGCACGCACCCAGCGCCGCAGCAGCCTGCCCGCGCGTCCCGACCGCCGGGAAGCGGCGCGCAGCGCGATGAAGGCGGCGGCGCCCCTGGACCTGGGCACGATCACCACCGACCAGGACGGCCTGGCCGTGGTCGTGGCGCGGCGTGAGGCGGACGGGTCGCTGGCGATCGTGGGAGCGCTGCCCGGCGGGCTGGACCTTGGCCAGCGCGTGATCATGGCGGCGGCCGCCTGACCGGAAGCGCGGGCGCTCGCATCATTATTCTAGCTCAAGGCAACTTAATTACCAATCCGGGTTGAGCCCCGGTGATGGCTGACGCATATTGCCCCGATCCGAGGAGGCATGGCGGCCATCCGCGACCTCCTCCGTTACTGCACAGGCGGGACGAACCTGCCGGGAAGAGGTTGCAAATGACGTTACTGGCGGACTCGCAGTCCAAAGAGGTCGACCGTTCCATCCTTTCAGCATTGGAAGCGGCTCTGGCGAAGGGGAGCATCCCCGGCGAGAGCGAGGATTTCGACGATCAGGCCCTGTCCGCCGCCGCCACTTTCCTGGGACGCACCGCGCAGGTGCGCAAGCCTGGCCAGATCGCCATGGCGATCGAGACTTTGGGCGAGGGCGCGCACGGGCGCTATATGCGCATCGCGATCATCAATGACGACATGCCTTTCCTGGTGGATTCCATCGCTGGCACATTGGCGGCGGCGGATGTCACCATCTATCGCCTGCTTCACCCCGTCCTGTCGGTGAATCGCGACGGCAAGGATCAG
Source organism: Sphingobium sp. DC-2 (assembly GCF_000722555.1). NCBI lineage: Bacteria > Pseudomonadati > Pseudomonadota > Alphaproteobacteria > Sphingomonadales > Sphingobiaceae > Sphingobium > Sphingobium sp. DC-2. The sequence continues at coordinate 9,503 of NZ_JNAC01000033.1, forward strand.
TTGGCCGCCGTGCTGGACGATGACGAGCCGGGCGCGCGCCGCGAATCGGTGATCTATATCGAGGCGGACAGGGTCGATGCGAAGGGCCGCCGCGCGCTGGAAAAGCAGTTGCGCGAAACGCTGGCCGATGTCCGCGCCGCCGTCACCGACTGGCCCAGAATGCGCGAAGCGATGGCGCGCGATGCCGACACCGTGCCCGACAGCGAGGGCGCGGCGCTGCTGCGCTGGTTTCTGGCGCGGCATTTCACGCAGATCGGGCATGAACGGCGGATGCGCGATGGCACCGTGCAGGCGCCGCTGGGCGTATGCGCGCGGCAGGACACGCCCCTGCTGGCCGAAGCGACGCGCGAAGCCGCCTTTTCCTGGTTCGAGGAGGGCAAGCGCAACCCGCTGATCATCAAGTCGAACCATGTGTCGCGCGTGCACCGGCCCGTCCTGCTGGACCTGATCATCGTGCCCGTGCGCGAGGGCAAGCAGGTGGTGGCGCTGTCCATCCATGCGGGCATGTGGACCAGCGCGGCGCTGGCGGCGACGCCGGACAAGGTGCCGCTGCTGCGGTCGGCCCTGTCGGAACTGATGGAAAAGTTCGGCTTCGATCCGGCCGGTCATGCGGGCAAGGTGCTGGCCCATGCGCTGACGGCCCTGCCCCATGACATATTGATCGGGTTCGATCATGACACGCTGGAGCGGCTGGCGCTGACCTTCATGTCGCTGACCGACCGGCCGCGTCCCAAGCTGGCGCTGGGGACGAGCGCGCTGGCGCGGCACCTCTACGCCTTCGCCTGGCTGCCGCGTGAGGAGTTGACGACGGCGCGCCGCCTGGCGGTGCAGGACATGCTGGCGCAGGCGGCGAACGCGACGGTGCTCAGCTGGTCGATCGCGCTGGAGGAAAGCGGCCTTGCCTTGCTGCGCATCACGCTGGACCTGCGCGACGGCGGCGTGGTGCCCGACGAACAGCCGCTCGACCGGCAGTTGAAGCAGATGGTGCGGGGCTGGCTGCCCGCCGTCGAGGAAGCCCTGGCGGAGATGGAGGAGCCCGGCCGCGCCGCCGCCCTGGCGCAGCGTTTCGCCTCCGGCTTTCCGCTGGGCTACCGCAATGGCGCTGGCCCGGCCGAAGCGGCGATCGACATCCGCCTCCTGCACGGGCTTGCCGGATCTCACGACAAGTCGATCCGCATCTACCGCAACGGCGATGAAGGGGCGGAGCGGCTGCGGCTGAAACTCTACAGCCACGACGTCATCGCCCTTTCCGAAGTCGTGCCTGCCTTCGAGAATTTCGGCTTCCGCGTGATCGACGAGATGACGACCGCCGTTGACGGCGGCGCGCTGGGCCATGTGCAGCGGTTCGTGCTGGAACTGCCCGCTGGCAGCGACGCGGACGGGGTGATCGCCCGCGCGTCCATCGTCACCGAAGCGATCGCGCAGGTGCTGGAAGGCCGCGCCGAAAATGACCGCTTCAACGAACTGATCGTCACCGCGGGCTTGTCGCCGCAGGCGGTGGTCCTGTTCCGCGCGCTGTTCCGCTATCTGCGCCAGACGGGCATGGCCTATGGCCTCGCCACCTTCGCCGAAACGCTGCGGCGCGAGCAGGCGATCGCCCACAGCCTCGTCGCCCTGTTCGAAGCGCTGCACAATCCCGCCGCCACGGATGGAACGGAAAAGGCAGGCGCGGCGCAGGCCGCGATCGCCGCCGGGCTGGAGCAGGTGAAGGCGATCGACGAAGACCGGGTTCTGCGCCTGCTGCGCGCCGTGATCACCGCGACGCTGCGCACGAATTTCTTCAGCGACTTCGCTCAGGAAGCACTGGCGTTCAAGCTCGACAGCGCGCAGGTGCCGGGCCTGCCCGCGCCGCGCCCCTGGCGGGAGATCTGGGTCTATTCACCGCGCGTCGAGGGCATTCACCTGCGCGCCGGCCCGGTCGCGCGCGGCGGGCTGCGCTGGTCCGACCGGCGCGACGATTTCCGCACGGAGATATTGGGGCTGATGAAGGCGCAGCGGGTGAAGAACGCCGTGATCGTCCCGACCGGGGCGAAGGGCGGATTCTACCCCAAGCAGCTTCCCGACCCGCAGCGCGACCGCGAAGCATGGATGGCGGAGGGCACTGAAAGCTACCGCATCTTCATCCGCGCGCTGCTGTCGGTGACGGACAATATCGTGAGCGGGAAGGTCGAGCATCCGGCCAAGGTGCGCATCCTCGATGGCGACGACCCCTATTTCGTCGTCGCCGCCGACAAGGGCACGGCGACGTTCAGCGACGTCGCCAACGCCATCGCTTTGGAGCGCAATTTCTGGCTGGGCGACGCCTTCGCCAGCGGCGGATCGCATGGCTATGACCATAAGGCGATGGGCATCACCGCGCGCGGGGCGTGGATCAGCGTCAGGCGTCATTTCGCGGAACTGGGCATCGACGTGCAGAGCCAGCCCGTGAAGGTCATCGGCTGCGGCGATATGTCGGGCGACGTGTTCGGCAACGGAATGCTGCTGTCCAAGGCGATCAAGCTGGTCGCCGCCTTCGACCACCGCCACATCTTCCTGGACCCTGATCCCGATCCGGCGAAATCCTGGGAAGAACGGGCGCGTCTGTTCGCCCTGCCCCGGTCAAGCTGGGACGATTATGACAAGTCGCTGATCTCCAGGGGCGGCGGCGTGTTCCCGCGCTCGCTCAAGAGCATCAGGCTCACCCCTGAGGTGCAGGCCATGCTGGGCGTTGCCGATACGGAACTGGAGCCTGCCGCGCTGATTTCGGCTATCCTCAAAAGCCCCAACGACCTGCTGTGGTTCGGCGGCATCGGCACCTATGTGAAGGCGGCCGCGCAGAGCCAGGCGGATGTGGGCGACCCGGCCAATGACCGGCTGCGTGTCGATGCGGAGGAATTGCGCGTCAAGGTCGTCGGCGAAGGCGCGAACCTGGGTGTCACCCAGGCGGCGCGCATCGTCTTTTCCCTGCGCGGCGGGCGGATCAACACCGATTTCATCGACAACAGCGCCGGCGTCGACTGTTCGGATAATGAGGTGAATATCAAGATCGCGCTGAACAAGGAAATGGCCGAGGGCCGCCTTTCCTTCGACGCGCGCAACAAGCTGCTGGAAAGCATGACCGATGCGGTGGCGGACATCGTGCTGGAGGATAACCGCCTCCAGGCGCTGGGCCTTTCCATCGCCGAAGCGGGCGGCGCGGCGGAATTGGCCTCATATGTCCGGCTGATCGAGATGTTCGAGGAAAGCGGATGGCTCGACCGGCGGGTGGAAGGGCTCGCCCCCAATGACCAGTTGCTGCGGCGCGGGCAGGACGGGCTGGGCATGACGCGGCCGGAACTGGCGGTGCTGCTGTCCACCGCCAAGCTCGCCTTGCAGGAAGCGGTCGAACATGGCGGCCTGGACGCTGATCCCAGCATGGGCGCCGAACTCGCCGCAGCATTCCCGCCCGCCATGCAGAAGAAGGAAGCGGACGCGATCGCGGCCCATGCGCTGCGCAAGGAGATCATCGCGACGAAGGTCGCCAACCGCATCGTCAACCGGCTGGGCCTGATCCACCCCTTCGAACTGGCGGAGGAGGAAGGCTGTTCGCTTGGCGACCTGGCCAACGCCTTCCTGATCGCGGAGCGGCTCTACGACATTCGCCAGCTATGGGCGGACATCGACGGGGCGGAGATGGCCGAAGGCGCGCGCCTTGGCCTGTTCGCCGACGTCGCCAGCGGCATGCGCGCGCAGATCGCCGATATCCTGCGCGCCCTGCCGCCCGGCACGCTGCCCGGCGAAGGCCATGCGATGCTGGCCAAGGGCGTCGGCAAGCTCGCGTCCCAGGTGGATGAACTGCTGACCAGCGAAGCCATGCGCCGGGTCAATGCCGTGACCGATCACCTGCTGGGCCGGGGCGCGCCCGAAGCGCTGGTCCGGCGCACGGTGGGGCTGTTCAAGCTGGACGGGGCCGTGGGCATAGCGGCACTGGCGGACCGGCTGAAGGTGGATGAAGTCGACCTGACGCGCGCCTTCACGCATCTGGGCGAGGCGCTGGGCGTCGATTGGGTGCAGTCCACCGCCGCGCGAATGGCGCCGTCCGACCCGTGGGAACGGCTGCTGATATCCGGCGTCGCGCGGGACATGCAGCAGGTGCGGCTGGAGTTTCTGGCGCAGGCAGGCGGCAAGGATGTCGCCGGGCATGTGGAACGCTGGCTCACGGACAAGGCGGCGCGGGTGGCGCAGTTCAGGGGACTGGTGCAGCGCGCCCGTTCCGCCCCGCTGCCCAATGTCGCGATGCTGGCCGAAGTCGCGGGACAGGCGCGCGGGCTGCTGGGGCGGTGATGCTGCCGGGGCGGGCGGATTTTCGTTCGTCCGCCTGTTTGCAGCAGGCTACCCGCCCGCAAGGGGACAAGTATCAGCTACATTTTGATACAATTCCTCAGGCATGACAGGTTTGCAATTGCGAGTCGTTCGCGTTATGAAGCGGCCACTTTTCGTCAGGATCGCATCTCATTCCATGCACGCCCCCGTCAGCGCCGCACAGAAGAAAAAGAAAAGCCGTAAGGCCTTCTGGCTCAAGCAGCTGCACAGCTGGCATTGGATCAGCTCGGCCATCAGCCTGATCGGCCTGCTGCTGTTCGCCTTCACCGGCATCACCCTCAACCACGCCGCCGATGTGGAAGGCGCACCGCAGACGGTGGAAAAGTCTGCGAGCTTGCCGCCCGCGCTGTTGAAGCAGGTCGCGCCGGACGATGCGCCCGACGCCAAGAAGCCGTTGCCGCCCGGCATCGCGGCCTGGGTGCAAAAGGAAGTCGGGCAGCGCGGCGATGGCGAGGCCGAATGGTCGGCCGACGAAATCTACCTGCCCCTGCCCCGCCCCGGCGGCGACGGCTGGGTATCGATCGACCGGCATAGCGGCGCGGTGACGAGCGAGGCGACGAGCCGCGGCTGGATCAGCTACCTCAACGACCTGCACAAGGGGCGCAATACCGGCACGGTCTGGAAATGGTTCATCGACATTTTCGCCGTGGCCTGCTTCCTGTTCGCGCTGACCGGGCTGCTGCTGCTCCAGCTTCATGCGGCGAAGCGGCCGAGCACCTGGCCGCTGGTCGCGATCGGGCTCGCCATTCCGGCGATGCTCGCCATCATCTTCATTCATTAAGGGGACCCGACGTCATGCAGAGCGGCTACAAACTCATCCTTGGCGGCGGCGCTGCCCTTGGCGCGGCGGCGGCGGGCGGCACGGCGCAGGCGCAGACGATGAACGTCAGCGTCACCATCCCCCGCCTGACGGTCGCCGAATATCACCGGCCCTATGTCGCCATCTGGCTGGAAAAGGAAGGCGCTGCGCCCCGTACCCTGTCGGTCTGGTATGATGTGGACAAGGCGAAGGGCGAAGGTACGAAATGGCTGCGCGACATTCGCCAGTGGTGGCGCGTGTCGGGCCGGACGATGAGCTTCCCCGCCGATGGCGTGAGTGGAGCGACCCGCGCGCCGGGCGAACAGAAGATCGCCTTCACCGCTGGCAAGGGGCCGCTGCCCCGGCTTGGCGCGGGCAATTACACGCTGGTCGTGGAAGCGGCCCGCGAAGTGGGCGGGCGCGAACTCGTCCGCCTGCCGTTCAGCTGGCCGCCCAAAGCGGGCGCTGCCGTGCGGGCAAAGGGCAATAGCGAATTGGGCGCGGTCAGCGTCTCCTTCAGCAAATAAGGGGAAATGTCATGAAGGCCAGATATCTCATCGCGGGCGCGATCGGCGCGCTGCTTCTTTCGGGCGCGGCGCAGGCGCACCGCCAATGGATGCTGCCCTCCTCCACCAGCCTTTCGGGCAATGAAAGCTGGGTGACGGTGGATGCGGCCGTGTCCAACGACCTCTTCTATTTCGATCATGTTCCAATGCGGACCGACAATATCCAGGTGACGCAGCCTGACGGTACGGAGGGCAAGATCGAAAACAGCGCGACCGGCAAATACCGCTCGACCTTCGACGTGCACCTGACGAAGCCGGGCACCTATCGCATCGCCAGCGTTTCGACCGGCATCATGGGCGGCTATACGCTGGACGGCGAGCAGAAGCGCCTGCCGCGCGGCACCACCAAGGATAATCTGGCGGCGGCCATCCCGGCCGGAGCCACCAACGTCCAGACGATTGAGGCGTCCAACCGCAACGAGATTTACGTGACGCTGGGCGCGCCGACCTCCACCATCTTCAAGCCCACCGGCAACGGCATCGAACTGGTGCCGGTCACCCACCCCAATGATCTGGTGGCGGGCGAGGCGGCGACCTTCCAGTTCCTGCTCGACGGCAAGCCCGCCGCTGGCCTCAAGGTAACGGCGATTCCCGGCGGCAGCCGCTATCGTGACTCGTCCGGCCAGATCGATCTTGTCACCGGCGCCGACGGCAAGCTGACGATCACCTGGCCGCAGCCGGGCATGTATTGGCTGAACGCCAGCACCGGCGGCGGGCGTGAAGGCGGCGAAGGCATGGGCGCGCCGGGCGCCGGATCGCCTGCCCAGCAGCCGCAGCGTCCCGCCGGGCCGCCGCAGCGCCGCGCTTCCTATGTAACGACGCTGGAAGTGCTTGCGCCCTGACCGGCATCCGCATCGCCATCCCTGCCAACCTGCTGCCCGATCAACTGGCCGGGCGGCAGCGGCAAGGCCGCATTACCGATCTGTCGGGCCCCACCATGGGCACAAGCTGGTCGGCCCGCATCGTCGACGCGCCCTCCGGCTGCGGAGCGGCGATCGCGGACGTGCTCGCCAGCGTCATCGGCGAGATGAGCAATTGGGAAGCCGGGTCCGACATCAGCCGGTTCAACGGGTCTGCGATCGGGGCCTGGGTTCCCCTGCCGCCCGGCATGATGACGGTGTTGCAGGCGGGACTCGCCATGGCGCGGCTGTCGGGCGGAGCGTTCGATCCTGCGGTGGGCAGGCTGGTCGATAGCTGGGGGTTCGGCCCCTCGGGTGCTTCCGCGCCAGCCACGCGGCCGAACCATCCCTCCCCCTGGACGGCCATAGAAATTGAGCATGGGCGGGCGCGCCGCCTTGCCGATGTGACGCTTGATTTTTCCGGCATTGCCAAGGGATTCGCCGTCGACGCCCTTGCGCGGCGGCTGCGCGATCTGGGCGCGCGGCACTTCCTTGTCGAGATCGGCGGAGAGCTGCGCGGCGATGGCGTCAAGCCTGACGGCCAGCCCTGGTGGGTCGATGTGGAATCGCCGCCCGGCCTGGCTGTGCCGACGCTCCGCGTGGCGCTGTGCGGTCTTTCCGTCGCGACATCGGGGGATTATCGCCGCTTTCGCCTGGAGGGCGGCGCGCGCCTGTCGCACAGCATCGATCCCGCGAGCGGCATGCCGGTGGCCAATGACGTGGCGTCAGTGACCGTGCTGCATGACAGCGCCATGATGGCCGACGCCTGGGCGACCGCCATCACCGTGATGGGGCATGAACGCGGCATGGCGCTCGCCACCCGCCACGGCATTGCCGCGCGGCTGATCCGCAGGGAAGGCGGGGGCGGTCAGGAATATATGACCCCTGCGCTGGCGGCGATGCTCGACTGATCGCGCTGCTACGATCTCAAGCGGATGTGGTTTGAAGGACGAAGGGGATTTCGACCACGCCCTTCACCCGCACCGCTTGCCCCTGCTGCATCAGCGGCCGCCAGCGCCATTTGCGCACCGCATCCCGCGCCGCATCGTCCAGGCGGGAAAAGCCGCTGCTGCGGGCGATGGAGATTGCTTCCACGGTCCCGTCCGTTCCCACGGTCAGGGCGAGGACGACCGTTCCCTGCTCGCGCTTGCGGCGGCTCTCGATCGGGTAGCGGGGCGGCTTGCCCGAAACCATCTGCGCGCTGAGATCGCCTCCCTGGACCGTGCTGGGCGGCGAGGGAGCGGCGAAGACGGCTGGCGGCGCTGGCGCGTTCACGGCGGGCGCGTTGATCGCGACTGGCGGCGGAACGGGCGTGGTCGCGACCTGCGGCGCTGGCGCGGGCAGCTTGACGACAGGCGCGGGCGCCACGATCTGCGGCTTGGAAGGCGGCGGCGGAGGCGTGTCCTCGGCAGGTGGCGGGGGCGCGGGCGGCGTCAGGTTGACGACGGCAAGATGCGCTTCCTCGCGCCTCTGCACCTGATGCCGCACATGCATGATCGCCATGATCGCCACGGCATGGATGGCAAGAATGAACGCGATGACCGGCCAGTTGGGCGATCGGCTCTGACCATAGCGCGACGCCGGTGCGGAAGCTGTGGCCGGGGTCGGGGTAGATGTTGGGATGGGGGACGCAGGCGGCGGAGAGAGCAGGCCCTCTTCTTCCGCATCAATGACCCTGTTCGCTACACTCAACATGCACCGATCCCCTTTCTGGCAGCAGCCATGGCCGGACTCATGACGCAATTCATAATGAGATACAATTGCAATCTTTGGTTCACAGATGCGAACGCCGGAAAAAGGGTGGGCGAGCGGCAGCCCGAGGAGGAGGAAACACTGCCGCTCGCCCGTTCACCCCGGCATGGGACGAATGCCGGGGATCAGCGCATGAGATACGTCAGAATTTATAGCCCAGCGTGAGCGTCCAGGAACGCCCCTCGCCCGGATTGGCCCAGCCATTGTTGCGGATGCTGGTATAATATTTCTTGTTGGTAAAGTTCTGTACGTTGAGCTGAGCTGTCAGCTTTTCGAAGAAAGTATAGGACAGCATGGCCCGATGCACCGTGTAGGCATCCGACTTGTAAAATATGGTCGTCGGCGTTGTTTGCGCATTGTTCAGGTAAAAGCTGCCCTGATAGGTGACGCCGTAACCGACCTGTAGCCCGAAGGGCAGAGTGTAGGTGGTGAACAGGCTGCCCGAATGCTTGGGGGTGTTCGTCATCGGATTACCCGCCTGCGGATCATAAGCAGGGCAGGTAAGCGCTGTCGTCGTTCCCGGAGGCGTGAAGCTGCTATTCGGGTTGGCAAGGCAATAGTTGGAGATGGACTGCTTCACCAGGCTGTCGAGATAGGTGTAGTTGGCGAAGATGGTCCAGTCCTTGGTGATGTTGCCAGACGCGCCCAGCGTGATGCCGTCCACGCGGTTGCGGCCGTCGCCCACCGGCAGGTTACCCACGAACGGATCGTTGGAGGCGACGCGGTAGTTGGTGCGCTCGTTGCGGAACAAGGCGGCGGTCAACTGAAGACGGGCGTCGAACAGATCGATCTTGCCGCCGATTTCATAGTTGCGCGCTTCTTCCGGCGACAGGTCGCATGGATCGATATTCAGGTTCGCGGCCGCCGCCAGACCGCAGCCGGAACGCACAGTCGTCGAGGTCGGATTCTTGGAATTGCCATAAGCGATGTAAAGGCTGGCATTCTCCACCGGCTTGTAGACCAGGCCGACACGATAGGAGAATAGGTCATCGACGCCAACCTGACGGCCCCCGGTCAGATAACGGCTCGTCTGCCCAGCCGGAATGGGCAATGCGGGCGGGGTGATCGTATCGGACCGGAAGGTCGCCTTGTTGTGCTCGTAGCGGATGCCGCCATTCAGCTCCAGCCCCTCGACAATCTTCACGGCGGCAAAGGCATAAGCCGCAATGTTGAACGTATCGCTGCGCTGGCGGCTGATCGGCGTCACGTTGACCGGACCGGTATAGTCGGTGGGCACGCCAATGACGATCGGGTTCAGGGCGGGGTTCGGCGCGGCGCCGCCGGGATTGCGCAAGACATTACCGCTGGTGAGCTTATAATCTTCCTGCATCGCCGACGTGCCCAGCACCAATGTGTGGCCGCCGGGGATATTGAAGGTGAAGTCGAGCTGGTTATAGAGCGCCTGGTTTTCCGAAAAGCGGAAGTTGCCGCGCGGTCCACCCGGATAATAGACACCCGGCACCTGACCGGCCGCGCATGCCACGCCGGCCTGGGTCAGGCCGCTTGAAAGGCAATAAGTGCCGCCCTGCGGGGGATCGACCACCAGATCCTGCTCGACGCGCTGCCAGCGCGACAGATTGCGGACCGACAACAGATCGCTGAACTGATGTTCGAAGATGGCGGTCGCCTGATCGATGGTCTGATCCTGGCGGTCGATATTCTTGTAACCGAAATAGCCGCCGTAGGGCACGCCGGGCAGCAGGCCGTCATAAACGCCATTCTTGTAATAGGGCACGCCGTAGAGGGGGACGTTATTATCCTCCTGATGCACGTAGAGCAGCGTCAGCGACGTTGGGCCGCCTACGCCCAGCTTGACGGAAGGCGCAACACCCCAGCGCTTGTAATGATCGACCTGACGCGCAGGCACGTCATTTTCATGATACATGGCGTTGAGGCGCACTGCGATCTGGTCCGACAGGCGCATATTGCTGTCGATCGTCGCGCGGTAATAATCGGACGTGCCGACGCCCGCCTGGATCAGTGTTTCATCATCCGCCTTGGGCCGCTTGGTGACAAGATTGATATTGCCGCCGATCGCGCCCGATCCGCCAAAGACCGAATTGGCGCCGTTGGTGACTTCGATCTGTTCCAGGTTGAACGGATCGGTACGGCTATATTGCGCGCTATCGCGCACGCCATCGATCGAGATGTCCGTATTGGCGCTCTGCCCGCGCAGGTTGATGTTGTCGCCATATCCGCCGCCGCCTTCGCCCGCGCCGAAGGTGATGCCCGGCACGGTGGACAGCACGTCGCGCAGCGTCAGCAGATTCTGCTTCGAAATCGTCTGGTTGCCGATCACCGTGATCGTCTGCGGCGTGTCCAGCAGCGGGCGGACATATTTGGGCGACTCCGCGCGTTCGACCTTTACCTCCGACTCGTCGATCGCGGTGTCGGTTACTGTCATGCCGCCCAGCTTCGGGCTTTGCGCCGTTTCCTGACCGTGCGCGGCCGACGCGAAGGCGAGAGCGCCCACGCAGCTTAGCGCCAGAAATGACGGCGCGGACTTCATATTGGACATGAGCAGATTCCCCTTTCTGATTTAGTTGAGGGGTCTGCTATTGATAGTAGATCGCAGAGTCAACGCTATTGCGAACTATTCTTATCTTCTCCCAGGCTGAACAGCCAGCATCGCACCGCGCTGGCGAGGTTGGGCGGGTCCGGCGCGGCCAGACGCTCGACATCGATGCGGGCGATCAGCGCATTGATGGGCAAGCCCTCCAGCGCCGCGCGGGCGCGAAGCGCGTTCCAGAAAATCGGCTCAAGGCTGATCGCCGTCTGGTGGCCTGCAATCGTGATGCTGCGCTTGACCGGGGCCGCGAATGGCGGCGCTGGCGAAGGCGGGCCGCCGCCCCTGTCACCATTCGCGGCCATGGCGTCAGTACATATGCTGGCCGCCGTTGATCGACAGGGTGCTGCCGGTCACGAAGCCTGCATCCTCGCTGCACAGGAAGGCGACGCCCCGCGCGATTTCCTGTGCATGGCCAAGGCGGCCGACGGGGATTTTGGCGACGATCTTTTCCAGCACCTGCGCGGGCACGGCCGCCACCATGTCAGTGTCGATATAGCCGGGCGCGATGGCGTTGACGGTGATGCCATAGCGCGCGCCCTCCTGCGCTAACGCCTTGGTGAAGCCGTGAATCCCGGATTTGGCGGCGGCGTAGTTCACTTGCCCATATTGCCCGGCCTGGCCGTTGATCGACCCGATATTGACGATCCGCCCCCAGCCGCGCTCGCGCATGCCGCCGAAGGTCGCCTTGGCCATGTTGAAGCAGCCGCCAAGGTTGATGCGCATGACTTCATTCCAGTCATCGAAGCTCATCTTGGCCAGAACGCCGTCACGGGTGATGCCCGCATTGTTCACGACGATGTCCACCGGCCCCAGCTTTTCCGCCACCGCCGCGCAGCCGTCCAGGCACGCCTGATGATCGCCCACGTCCCACCGGAACGCCTCGATCCCGGTCCGGCCGGTAAAGGCGCGGGCCTTTTCCTCATTGCCCGCATAGTTGGCGGCCACGGTGCAGCCCATCTCCTTCAAGGCCAAACTGATCGCTTCACCAATGCCGCGCGTTCCGCCCGTGACGATTGCAACTTTGGTCATAACAGCCTCTCCTTGATTGAAACGGACAGAATCTACCTCCCCAGCCACCCGGCAAGTTCGCGATCGATCAGATGGCGATACAGGACCATGGCATCCGGCGAAGCGTTCAGACAGCTTAAATGAGCGAAATGATTACCGCCTGATGACAGGAAGTCCTCCGCCCCGCGCATGGCGATTTCTTCGAGCGTTTCCAGGCAGTCGGCGGAAAATCCGGGCGTCAGCACCGCGACGTCCCTGATGCCCTCCCCCGGCAGGGAGCGCAGCACTTCGTCGGTCGCTGGGCCAAGCCACTTGGCCGCCCCGAAACGCGACTGGAATGTCACGCGCACCTCCCGGCCCAGGGCCTGCGCCAGCAGGTCCGCTGTGACGAGGCATTGGGCATGGTAAGGATCGCCCAGTTCCCGCGTCCGCTCCGGCATGCCGTGGAAGCTGGCGAGCAGCAGGGCAGGCGTGAAATCCAGCGCCGCCAGCTGCCGCTCGGTCGAAGCGCGCAGCGCCTCGATATAGGCGGGGTCGGCATAATAAGGCGGCAAGGTGCGGATCGCTGGCTGCGACCGCAATTTGGCGAGCGCGGCATAGGCGGCGTCGAGAGCGGTCGCGGTCGTCGCCGCGCAATATTGGGGATAGAGCGGGGCGAGCAGGATGCGCCCGCAGCCCTGCGCGATCATGGCGCGCAGCCTGGTCTCGATCGACGGATTGCCATAGCGCATCGCCCAGTCGACCAGCACGTCTCCGCCCACTTCGCCCTGAAGCCGCACCGCCGTTTCGCGTGTGTAGACGGCGAGCGGAGACCCCTCCTCCATCCACACTTCCTTATAGGCGCGGGCCGATTTGCGCGGGCGCGTCAGCAGCACGGGGCCGCGCAATATCGGCTGCCACAGCAGCTTCGGCAGTTCCACCACGCGCCGGTCGGACAGGAATTCGCCAAGATAGCGCCGCACCGAAGCCGGGTCCGGCGCATCCGGCGTGCCGAGATTGATGAGGAGAACCCCGATCCTGTCCACGAGCGTCGTCATGTCCTTGGCAAGAGCGGCAGCTTGCGGAAACGCTGGCCGGTCACGGTGAAAAGAGCGTTGGCGATCGCCGGAGCCACCAGCGGCGCGCCGGCTTCGGTGAGTTCGGCTGGCGGCGCGCTGCTGCGCACCAGTTCGACGGAGATTTCGCCTATATCGGCAAGGCGGGGCAATCCCATGCGTCCCATGATCGCGCGGCGCGGCATGGCTTTCGCATAGGGCACGGACGCGCCCATGGCGAGCGCCAGCCCGTAGACGAGGCCGCTTTCCACCTGCTGCCGGGCGATGTCGGGGTTGATCTGGTCGCCGCCGTCGACGGCCGCTATGATGCGGCTGACGCTCAGCTTGCCGCCGCTGATCGCCGCATCGACCATGACCGCCGCGTAGGCGCCGTCCATCTGGTGCGCGGCCAGCCCCTGCCCGCTGCCTTCGATCCCGCCCTGCCAGCCGCCCATCGCCCCTACGGTGGTGAGGCAATGGGCAAGGCGGGGATTGCCGCCCAGCATCTGGATGCGGAAGGAAACGGGTTCGATCCCCGCCTGATGCGCCAGTTCATCGACAAAGCTTTCGGTGAAGAAAGCGCCGTGCAGCCGCGCATTGGCGGGCGCGAAGCCGATCGGCAGGCCGGGGTCCACCGGAAAATGATCGACCGCCCAATTGGGCAGAGCATAGGGCAGTTCCATCCCCGCCACGGCCAGACGCGTGGAGCTTTCGGCGCTCTCGCGCGCCGCTTCGTGCGGCGGCTTGCGACGGGCGATTCTGTCCCAGGTCTGGCTCATGCCGCAGGGGGCCGCGACCTTCGCCAGCCAGCCGTCGATCATGCCGTTGCGGCCCAGCTTTGCCGCCATGCGCGCATGGGCGGGTGCGCTGGGGCGGTCCTGAATCACATCTTCCAGCCGCGACCAGAGCAGTTGCACCGGCCGTCCCATGTCCCTTGCGATCAGCGCCGCCTGAACCCCCGCCTCTACATCCATGCGCCGCCCGAAGGAGCCGCCCGCATGCAGCGGATAGACGGTCACCGCACTCTCCCCCAAGCCCAGCGCATCGGCGATCGCCGCGCGGGCAAGGCCCGGCGCCTGCGTCGCCATCCATATCTCCGCCGCGTCGTCTGTCACCCGCGCGGTCGCGCACATGGGCTCCAACGCAAGGTGCAGGCCCGGATCGACGCTGAATTCGCTGGCGACGATGGTCGCATTGTCGAACAGCGGCGCAAGGTCGCCCTGCGAATAGAGCCGCTGGCCCGACGAACTGGAAAAGCCCTGCTCCAGCGCCGCTTCGATCCTTTCGCTGCTCAGCTGCGCGCCGCTGAGTTCGAACAGCGGGTCGGCGAGATCAAGCGCCTTGTTCGCCGCCCACCAGTTGGCCGCCACCGCCGCGACCCAGCGGTCGTTGCGCACCAGTCTCAGAAATCCCGTGACGCGGCGCGCGGCGGCTTCATCGGCGCTCTTGAACACCGCATCGCCGACCGGCCCCTGACGGATCGAGGCGAAGACCATGTCGGGCAGGCGGATATCGGCGGCGAAATTATGGCTGCCGTCGATCTTGGACGGGGTATCCAGACGGGGAAGGTCCTGCCCGGCGAGCCGATCGGCCTGACCCTGACGGAAGGGCAGGATTTCCGGCAGGCCGAAGGCGGCGGCTTCCTCCGCCACCTCGCCGATCCTGAGCTTTCTCTGGCCGCCATCGGAAATGATGCCGTTCTGGATGTCGCAGCTTTCCCAGGCCACGTCCCAGCGGGCGGCGGCGGCCTGGCACAGCAGCACGCGCGCGGCCGCGCCCGCCTCCCGGTAGCTTTTGTGGAACATCGGCACCGACGTGCCCCCGCCCGTCAGCATCAGCGCCTTGCGGGTCGCATATTGATCGATCGCCCAATCGCCCGCGTCCCCGGCGATGCGGGTCCAGTCATTGGCCAGCCACTGCCGCGCGAGCAGGCTGTTGGCGTAAAGCGGGCTGACGGGCGCGCTTTGCACCCCGACCGTCCGCCAGTCCGCGCCCAGTTCATCGGCCAAAATCTGGGGCAGCAATGTGGTGATCCCCTGCCCCATTTCCGTCTGCGGCACGATGACGACGATCTGCCCCGAACGGTCGATTTTCAGAAAGGCGTTGAAGACCGTCTCGCCGGCTGCGGCATTCAGGTTCGGGCGATAGCTGCGCGGCCAGGCCGCCCAGGCGAGCAGCAGTCCCGCCGATGCCCCGGCGCCCACCAGCAACGTGCGCCGGTCGATGCCCCTGCTCTGGTCCTTCCGCTGTGCAGCTTTCCGCGGTGCGCGCCCCATGAGGCTGGTGATAGAGAGGCTTGGAACGGCTGGAAAGCACTAATCTGCGCTGACCGGGGCAATGTTGAAGCGGCGGATGTCGATCGCCGGGCACCGGTCCATCACGACTTTCAGGCCAGCGGCCTCGGCGCGGGCGGCGGCGGCTTCGTTGATCACGCCCAGCTGCATCCATACCGACTTCGCGCCTGCCGCGATCGCTTCATCCACCGCCTCGCCAGCCGCTTCGCTGCGGCGGAAGATATCGACCATGTCGATGGGCACGCCGATATCGGCCAGCCGCGCCCAGACGAATTCGCCATGCACATGCTCGCCCGCTATCTGCGGATTGACCGGCAGCACGCGATAGCCATGGTCCTGGAGCACCTTCATCACGCCATAGCTTGGGCGGTCCGGCCGGTCGGAAATGCCGACCAGCGCGATGGTGCGTGTTTCGTTCAACAGATCGGTGATCTGCCGGGCGTCGTTCAAGGGCATGCGCTGTTCCTTCCTGCCTGCACCGGGAAAGACGCGGCAGGCGGCCGATCCGTTCCCTTGCCCTGCCGCCCCCTTGCTCCGCCATCGCTGCCCGCCGCCGGTCAGGCGCGCAGCCAGTCCGCGACCTTCTGCGCGACGGCGTGGAAAGCCTGCCCGGCGGCCCCTTCGCCAGCGGCAGGCGGGTCGCCCGCGTCGGACCGCACGCGAATGTCGATGGCCAGCGGAATGCGGCCAAGGAAATCCATGCCAAGCTGCGCGGCCGCCGCCTCCGCGCCGCCAGCGCCGAAGGGATCGGAAATCCCGCCGCAATGCGGGCAGCTGTAACCGGCCATATTCTCCACCAGGCCGATCAGCTGCACCTGCGTCTGTTCGAACAGGCTGACGGCGCGGCGGGCATCGATCAGCGCCAGGTCCTGCGGCGTCGACACGATCACGGCCCCCGCGGGCTTGTGCTTCTGCACCATCGACAACTGGATGTCGCCGGTGCCGGGGGGCATGTCGACGATCAGCACTTCCGCGCTGCCCCATTCGGCATCGATCAGTTGCGACAGGGCATTGCCCGCCATCGGCCCGCGCCAGGCGAGCGCCTTGCCCGGATCGACCAGATGCGCCATCGACAGCATGGGAATGCCCAGCGGGCTGTCCACGGGGATCAGGCGCTTGTCCCTGGCTTCGGGCTTCCTGTCCTCGCTGTTCATCAGCCGCGCCTGCGACGGCCCGTAGATATCCGCATCGACCAGCCCGACGGAAAAGCCCATCCGCTTCAAGGCGACGGCAAGGTTCGCCGACAAGGTGGACTTGCCCACCCCGCCCTTGCCGGACGCGACGGCGATGATCCGCATCGCCTTGCGCTCCGCCGTCATCGCGATGCGGACATCGGTGACGCCGGGGACCGTCAGCCCGCCCTCCCGGATCGCGGCCGCCACCGCATCGCGCTGCCCGGCGGAAAGGCCGCCGACGTCAAGCGCCAGGGTCATCACGCCATCCTTGACGCGCGGGGTGCTGGCGCGTCCGTCCGACAGCGTCTTCAAGCGGGCGGCGAAACTCTCAAGATCGGTCATGACTGCGCCCTCTAGGCAATATTCGTTGCGAAGGGCACTGTTTTTCACCAGCCAGCCTTCCTATAGAGACGGAATGAGAAGATTTTTCGGGTGGATGCCGGGCATCAGGAGCGCCATGGCCCAGGGTCCCTGGGGCAACAAGGGCGGGGGTTCGGATGGAAATGACGGACCGGGCAAGGGCAATGACGGCGGTCCGCGCAATCCCTGGACGCAACCGGGACGGCCTTCGGGGCCGAAGGGGCCTTCCGCGATCGAGGAGCTTCTGCGCCGCAGCCGGGAAAGCTTCGGCCAGGGCGGCGGCGGCTTCGGCAACATGCCGCCCCGGCCCAGCGGCAGGGCATTGTGGCCCGCGGCGGTCGGCATACTCGTCCTGCTGTGGCTGGTCCTGACCTGTTTCCACCGCGTCGGCCCGCAGGAGCGCGGCGTCGTCACGCTGCTGGGCAAATATAGCCGCACGCTCTCGCCGGGGATCAGCCTCACTTTGCCCGCGCCGCTGGAAAATGTGACCACCGTCGATGTGGAGGAAATCCGCGCGATCGACATCGGGTCGGCCAGCGCGCAGAGCGAAAATCTGGTGCTGACGGGCGATCAGAACATCATCGACCTCGCCTATTCGGTGCGCTGGAACATCCGCAACCCGGAACTCTACCTGTTCCAGTTGTCCGATCCCGACGCCACCGTGCGGGAAGTCGCCGAAAGCGCCATGCGCTCTGTCGTCGCCAGCGTCAGCCTGGACGATGCGCTGGGCGCCGGCCGCACGGAGATAGAGCAGCAGGTCGAGCAGCGGATGCAGGAGATACTCGACAGCTACAGGTCGGGCATCCGCGTGCAGGGCGTCGCCATCAAGCAGGCCGACCCGCCGACCGCCGTCAACGACGCGTTCAAGGCCGTGTCCGCCGCGCAGCAGACCGCGCAGACCTATCTCAACGAAGCCCGCGCCGCCGCGCAGCAGGTGACGGCCAAGGCGCAGGGCGAGGCCGCTGCGTTCGACAAGGTCTATGAACAATATAGGCTGTCGCCGGACGTCACGCGCCGCCGCATGTATTATGAAACCATGGAGGGCGTCCTGTCCAACGTCGACAAGACGATCGTCGAAAGCGGCAATGTCACGCCGTTCCTGCCGCTTCCCGAATTGAAGCGCCGGGCGCAGCAGGCCGCGCCCAATGCCGCCGCCGCAGCCGGGGAGGAACAATAATGCCCGCCCTGTTGCGTCACCCGGTCGCGCTTGCCCTGTCCGCCATCGCCCTGCTGCTGCTGATCGGCAGCACCGTGGCGATCGTGCCTGAAACCAAGCAGGGCGTGATCGTCCGCTTCGGCGATCCCAAGAAGATCATCAACCGCTACCGCCCGAACGAGGATTTCGGCAAGACGGGCGCGGGCGTCATCCTGCGCTGGCCGTTCATCGACCAGATCGTCTGGATCGACAAGCGCGTGCTGTCGGTGGAGATGGAACGGCAGCAGGTGCTCTCCACCGATCAGCTGCGGCTCCAGGTGGACGCCTTCGCCCGCTACCGCATCGTCGATCCGCTGCGCATGTATATCGCGGCGGGCAACGAGGATCGCGTGTCCGACGCGCTGCGCCCGATCCTGGGCTCGGCCCTGCGCAACGAGCTGGGCAAGCGGCCCTTCGCCGCGCTGCTCTCGCCCGAACGCGGGCAGGTCATGGACAATATCGAGGCCGGGCTGAACCGCGTCGCTCGCCAATATGGCGCGCAGATCGTTGACGTGCGGATCAAGCGCGCCGACCTTCCCGATGGCGCGCCGCTGGAAAGCGCGTTCACCCGCATGCGCACCGCGCGCGAGCAGGAGGCCCTGACCATCCGGGCGCAGGGCGCGAAGCAGGCGCAGATCATCCGGGCGGAAGCGGACGCCAACGCCGCGCGCATCTATGCCGAAAGCTTTGGCAAGGACCCGCAATTCTATGATTTCTACCGCGCGATGCAGGCCTATCGCTACACCTTCGCCACGGACCGGCAGGGGTCGACAAGCATGGTGCTTTCACGCGACAATGAGTTCCTGAAACAGTTTCAGGGCCGCTAGAATCATTACGGAACCAGCGTCATTCAATGAGGGTTAAGGCAGGGCGGCGCATCCCCATTCTCGCGGAGTCCGCCCTTCCTTCCGCAAGTTCATGAGAGGACCGTTACGAGTGCGTTACGCTTATGCCATCACCGGCGCCCTGCTGCTCGGCGGCACCGCCATCGCCGTAACCTCCAGCCCGAATGTCGGCGCGCAGACCGCGCAGAATGAAGGCATGCAGGCCGCCGCGCCAGCAGGCGCGCCCGCCAGCCTCGCCGACATGGTGGAAAAGCTGCAACCGGCCGTCGTCAACATTTCGACCAAGCAGCGCGTGCAAGTGCAGAACCCCTTCGCAGGCACGCCCTTTGGCGAACTGTTCGGCATGGGCGGCAACCAGCCGCAGACGCGGCAGGCGCAGTCGCTGGGTTCGGGCTTCATCATCTCGTCTGACGGATATATCGTCACCAACAACCATGTCGTGTCCGCGGGCGCGGAGGGCGCGTCGGTCGATTCCATCACGGTGACGCTCACCAATCGCGAGGAATATAGCGCGCGGCTGGTGGGGCGCGACCCGGCGACCGACATCGCCGTGCTCAAGATCGATGCGAAGAAGCCCCTGCCCTTCGTCAAGTTCGGCGACAGCACCAAGGCGCGCGTGGGCGACTGGGTCATCGCCATCGGCAACCCCTTCGCCCTGTCGGGCACGGTGACGGCGGGCATCATTTCGGCGGTGCATCGCGGCACCGGCGGCACCTACGACAAGTTCATCCAGACCGACGCGTCGATCAACCAGGGCAATAGCGGCGGCCCGATGTTCGACATGCGCGGCAATGTGATCGGCATCAACAGCCAGATCCTGTCCCCTTCCGGCGGCAATGTCGGCATCGGCTTCGCCATCCCGTCCGAACAGGCCGCTCCGATCGTGGAGACGCTGCGCAAGGGGCAGAGCGTCAAGCGCGGCTATCTGGGCATCCAGATCAGCCCGCTGGGCGAAGACTTGGCGGATTCGCTGGGCCTTGCCAAGAACCGGGGCGAATTCGTGCAGGGCGTCGAGCCGGGCAAGGGCGCGGATCGTGCGGGCATCAAGGCGGGCGACGTGATCGTCAGCGTCGCTGGCCAGGAAGTGACGCCGGACCAGAATCTCTCGTCCATCGTTGCCAACCAGCCGATCGGCGCGCGCGTGCCGATCGTCATCATCCGCAACGGCCAGCGCCAGACCGTCACCGCCGTGGTGGGCGAGCGGCCTTCGGAAGACGAGCTGAACAGCTTCGTGCAACAGCAGGATGACGATTTCAGCCAGCAGCAGCCGCCTTCCTCCAGCCCGCAGGCGAGCCAGCAGTCGCTCGGCATCTCCGCCATCCCGCTGACGCCCGGCATCACGCGCCAGCTTGGCATCGCGGCCGACACGCGCGGCATCGTGATCACCGCCGTGGACGGATCGACCGACGCGGGCGCCAAGGGGCTGCGCCGGGGCGACGTGATCATCACGGCGAACAACCGCCCGGTCGCCAGCCAGGCGGACCTCGACGCCCAGGTCAAGCAGGTGGCGGCGCAGGGCCGCAACGCCATCCTGTTGCAGGTGCTGCGGCGCGGCCAGCCGCCCGTGTTCCTGCCGGTGCGCCTGCGCGACAAATAAGGACTGCTTGACGCCAGACGGATCATGACGAGCCGCGCTTGCCGCGATGACGCGCTTCCCTATAGTGTGGAAGCCGTCACCGGCAGGCGCGGCTCGAACCACATGAGGGGGACGAGGGGGAAATGAGCGAGGGCATCTTCATCGGTCTTGGCGCGCCGGAAAAGGACGGCGGCGTCCCGCAGATACTGAACCTGCGCCGCGCCAACCGGCACGGGCTGATCACCGGCGCGACCGGCACGGGCAAGACCGTCACCTTGCAGGGCATCGCCGAAAGCTTCTCCGCGCGCGGCGTCCCTGTGTTCCTGGCCGATGTGAAGGGCGACCTGTCGGGCATCGCCATGGCGGGATCGCCGACCGCGAAGAATGCGGACAAGCTGGTCGCCCGCGCGCAGGAAATCGGCATCGAAAATTACAGCTATGCCGATAATCCCGCCATCTTCTGGGACCTTTATGGCGAGCAGGGCCATCCGATCCGCACCACCGTCAGCGAAATGGGGCCGCTGCTGCTGTCCCGGCTGATGGGCCTTAACGAAACGCAGGAAGGCGTGCTGTCGATCGCCTTCAAATATGCCGACGAGGAAGGCCTGCTGCTGCTCGACCTGGGCGATCTTCAGGCGATGCTCGCTTATTGCGCGGAGAATGCCGACACATTGTCCGCCCGGTACGGCAATGTCACCAAGGCCAGCGTCGGCGCGATCCAGCGGCAGTTGTTGCAGCTTGAAAGCCAGGGCGGCGATCATTTTTTCGGCGAACCCGCGCTCGACATCCATGATTTCCTGAAAGTGGACGATCAGGGCCGCGGCTATGTGAACATCCTCGCGGCCGACAAGCTGATGCAGAGCCCCAGGCTCTACGCCACCTTCCTGCTGTGGCTGCTGTCCGAACTGTTCGAAACGCTGCCCGAAGCTGGCGACCCGGACAAGCCGGTGCTCGTCTTCTTCTTCGATGAAGCCCATCTGCTGTTCGACGACGCGCCCAAGGCGCTGACCGACAAGATCGAGCAGGTGGTCCGCCTGATCCGGTCGAAGGGCGTGGGCGTCTATTTCGTGACGCAGAACCCGATCGACATTCCCCAGGAGGTGGCGGGCCAGCTTGGCAACCGCATCCAGCATGCCCTGCGCGCCTTCACCCCCCGCGACCAGCGGGCGATCAAGGCGGCGGCGGAAACATTCCGGATCAATCCGGATCTGGACGTCGCGACCGCGATCACCGAACTCAAGGTCGGCGAGGCGCTGGTCTCGCTGCTACAGGAGGATGGCTCGCCCGGCATCGTGCAGCGGACGCTGATCGCCCCGCCACGATCGCGCCTGGGGCCGGTGGACGCCAAGGAACGGGCCATCATCCAGTCCATCTCTCCCTGCGCGGACAAATATGACGCGGCGGTCGATCGCGAATCGGCCGAGGAGATATTGGCGGCACGGGGCGAGGCGGCCGCCGCAGCGGCGCAGGCCGCCAAGGCGCAGGCGGAGAGCGAAAAGGCCGCCGCCGCGCAAGCCAGGGTCGAGGCGAAGCAGCGCGCCGCCGAACTCAAGGAGCAGGCGCGCCGCGACGCCGCCGCCGCGCGGGAAGCCGCCAAGCCGTCGGCATTCGACAAG
This sequence comes from Sphingobium sp. DC-2, assembly GCF_000722555.1. Taxonomy (NCBI): domain Bacteria; kingdom Pseudomonadati; phylum Pseudomonadota; class Alphaproteobacteria; order Sphingomonadales; family Sphingobiaceae; genus Sphingobium; species Sphingobium sp. DC-2. Next base: position 31,532 of record NZ_JNAC01000033.1, read on the forward strand.
GCGGTCCAGTCCGCCACCCGCTCCGCCGCATCGTCGGTCGGACGGCAGGTCGCGAACGAGATCGGCCGCGCCGTATTCGGCGGATCGTCGCGGCGCTCGTCATCATCGGGCGGTCTGGCCGGACGGCTGGTTCGCGGCATATTGGGCGGGCTGTTCCGCTAAGGCATGTCTAAAATGGGGGAGAAGACCGATGCGCATGACGATGATGATGGCGGGCGGCGTGGTGATGCTGGGCTTTGCCCTGCCCGCCATGGCTCAGTCGGGCCGCGAACTGCGCCGCGCCGCGGACGCCGCGATCGTCAGCGAGATCGCGAGGGACCGTCAGGCGGAGCGCGACGCGAAGAGGCAGCCTTACGCCTCCCCCGGCTATGGCCCGATCGGCACGGCCGGGGCGGCGAGCAGCGCCTGCGCCGCCAAGGCGCGCGAGCAGGCCGGACCGGGGGCCGCCATTCTGGGCAAGCCAAGGGCCAGTTCCATGTCGACCGGATGGGAGGTCGAGGGCGAGGTCGGCCCCTATGGCGGCTTGCGTTCCGTGCCTTTCATCTGCTCGGTCCGCAATGGATCGGTGAGCGGCATCCTGGTCGACCCGGAAAGATGAGCGGGCGCGAAGCAGCGCCTTCCCTTTGAAAAGAAACGCTGCGCGCCTTCTCTACCAGGCGAGTTGCTTATCGGGTGGAGCAAGGGCAAAGGATAGCGCATGACGGCTCACGCCCATCCGCGCCATCCGCTGCGCTTCGGCAATTTCCGCGCTTATCTGCTCAGCCGCTTTGCTGCCGTGCTGGCGCAATATGCGATGATGATCATCCTGGGCTGGCAGGCCTATAATATCGCGCGCGGCACGATGAGCACATCGGGCGCCGCCGCGCAGCTTGGCCTCATCGGCCTCGCGCAGTTCCTTCCGCTCTTTTTCCTGACGCCGCTGACCGGCTGGGTCGCGGATCATTTCGACAGGCGCTATATTTCGCGCATCACCCTGCTCGTCCTGATCGCGGCGTCAGGCGTGCTGGCGATCGCCACCTATGAAGGGTGGGTCAGCCTGCCGCTGATCTTCGGCATCGCCGCTATCGTTGGCATCACCCGCGCGTTCAACGGGCCAGCCTATTCCGCGCTCGCCCCCAATCTCGTGCCGCGCGAAGTGCTGCCCAACGCCATAGCGATTTCCAGCGTGGCGTGGCAGACCGGCATGATCGCCGGCCCTGCCCTGGGCGGCTATGCCTATGCGATAGAGCCGTGGGGCGCTTATGCCGTCGCATCGGGGCTGTTCGTTCTGGCCCTGAGCGGCATGATGCTGATCGGCCCGGTGCCGCAGCCGCCGCGCGACACCAGCCGCCATCCCATCCGGCAGATGATAGACGGCTTCGCCTATGTCCGCTCCAACCGGCTGGTGCTCGCCACCATCACCCTGGATCTGTTCGCGGTGCTGCTGGCAGGGGCGACGGCGCTGCTGCCCGTCTATGCGCGCGACATCCTGCATGTGGGGTCCAGGGGTCTTGGCCATCTCGCCGCATCCCCCGCCATCGGCGCGGGGGTGACGGCGCTGTTCTTCTCCATCCGGCCCATGCAGCGGGAGGTCGGCCTGAAAATGCTGGCGGCCGTGGTCATCTTCGGCCTGTCCACCATCCTGTTCGGCTGCACCGCCTTCATGCCGTCCAGCATTTCCATGGAGGTCGGCATCGCCGCGCTGGTGATGCTGGGCGCGGCGGACATGGTATCGGTCTATGTGCGCCAGTCGCTGATCCAGCTTCATACGCCCGACGCCATGCGCGGCCGCGTGTCCAGCCTGTCGCAGCTCACCATATCGGCCTCCAACGAACTGGGGGAAGCGGAATCGGGCTTCCTCGCCGCGCTGGTCGGCCCCATCGCCGCAGTGATCGGCGGGGGCGTTGGCGCTATCATCATCACGCTCTTATGGGCGCGACTCTTTCCAGAGCTGCGCCTTGCACGTACCTTCGACCCACCCGACATGAGGGAGGCCGACATCAGCCAGGAGAAGGCCACATGAAAGCTGCCAACATTCTCGAAACCATCGGCAACACGCCGCATATCCGCGTAAGCCGCCTGTTCGGCGATGCGCCGGACGGCACCGAAGTCTGGATCAAGTCGGAACGCTCCAATCCGGGCGGGTCGATCAAGGACCGCATCGCCCTGTCCATGATCGAAGCGGCCGAAGCATCGGGCGACCTGAAGCCCGGCGGCACCATCATCGAACCCACGTCCGGCAATACCGGCGTCGGTCTGGCCATGGTCGCGGCGGTCAAGGGGTACAAGCTGGTGCTGGTCATGCCCGAAAGCATGTCGGTCGAACGCCGCCGCCTGATGCTGGCCTATGGCGCGACCTTCGACCTGACGCCGCGCGAAAAGGGGATGAAGGGCGCGATCGAACGGGCGCTGGAACTGGTGGAGCAGACGCCCGGTTCCTGGATGCCGCAACAGTTTGAAAATGCCGCCAATATCGACGTGCATGTCCGCACCACGGCGCAGGAGATCGCGGCCGACTTCGCCGACAGCCCGATCGACGTGCTGATCACCGGCGTCGGCACCGGCGGCCACATCACCGGCGTGGCGGAAGTGCTCAAGAAGCTGTGGCCGAACGTCAAGGTCTATGCGGTGGAGCCGACCCTGTCCCCCGTCATCAGCGGCGGGCAGCCGGGGCCGCACCCCATACAGGGCATCGGCGCCGGCTTCATTCCGGCGAACCTGCATACCCAGCTTCTGGACGGCGTCATTCAGGTCGATCCGGCCGACGCCAAGGAATATGCGCGCCGCGCCGCCCGCGAAGAAGGCATGCTGGTGGGCATATCGTCCGGCGCGACGCTGGCGGCGATCGCGCAGAAGCTCAAGGAACTGCCCGCGGGCAGCCGCGTTCTGGGCTTCAACTATGATACCGGCGAACGCTATTTGTCGGTGCCTGACTTCCTGCCCGAATAGGATCGCGCCGGAGCGGGCATGATCGACGCTTCACCCATGGCCCGGCCGCATCCCGCGATGTGGCTGATATGGTTCATGCTGTTCGCCGGTCTGCCCCTTGCGGTCGCCGGGTGGGAGGCGCGCAGCCCTGCCGTCCGCGCCTCCGGCCTGACCCTGGTGGAAAAGGTGCGGGTCCGCCGTCCGGCAACACCGCCGCCTGCGGTGCAGCCCGTCGAGCTTTACGAGTTGAACCGCGATCAGGCCCGCGCCTTCAACGCCGCCATCCCCTTTTCCCGCCTGCCCAACCCTGCGGCGCGGCCCTTCATCTTTTCCGGAACGCCGGTGGATCAGGCGCGCGCGGTCGATTGTCTGGCGGCGGCGCAGCTTTATGAAGCCGGTGACGACGCCATCGGCGAGCGCGCCGTCGCTCAGGTGGTGCTGAACCGGGTGCGGCATCCGGCCTTTCCGAAAACCGTGTGCGGCGTGGTGTTCCAGGGTCAGGAAAGGTCCACCGGCTGCCAGTTCACCTTCACCTGCGACGGCGCGCTGGCCCGCTCGCCCAGCCAGGCGGCATGGGACCGCGCGCGGGAGATTGCGCGGGCGGCGCTGGCGGGCAAGGTGTTCAAGCCGGTCGGCTATGCCACCCATTATCATACCGACTGGGTCGTTCCCTATTGGAGCAGCAGCCTGGACAAGATCACGGCGGTCGGCACCCATCTCTTCTTCCGCTGGCGCGGCTGGTGGGGAACCCCGCCCGCCTTCCGTCTGGGCAAGGCGGCGGGCGAGCCGGTCATCCCCCGCATCGCCCGCTTCTCCTCCGCGCATCAGGCCGATGGCGTGATGATCGCTGGCCTGCCGCCTACGCTGCTGCCGGGCGGAGGCTTGGCCGAACTGGCGGCCAAGCCCCAGCAGGCGATCGGCGCGGACTCAGTCGGGCGGATGATGGCGGGCGCGCGGCTGATCACGATCGCGCCGGGGGCGAAAAGCTTTCTGGTCGAACTGAGCCGCGACAGCCTGCCCGCCAACTGGCCTGCCATGGCGCAGACCTTCTGCGCCGGGCGACCCGAATGCCGGATCATGGCATGGCGTGCGGGCGGCGCGCCCTCCGGCCTTCCGCTGACCGGCGACCAGATGGAAAGCATGACCTTCGCCTATATCCACAATGCCGCCACCGGATTGCAACGCGCGCTATGGAACTGCACGCAAACCCCGCGCGAGAACAAGGCGGAATGCATGCGCCAGCGGGTGCCGGTGGAACAGGCAACCGCCCCGCCCCCGCTCACCGGCGTAAGGCGCAAGGAGCGGTTCGAAACCGTGACGATCGTTCCGCCGATGGTGGGACTGGCTGGAAAAACCAGCGAGTGAATTGGACGCGGATGTTGACTTACGGCTCACACGGGCTTCGATAGGCTCAACCCGGCCATGGCAGGTGCAGGCTGTAATGACTTCCAGGACTGACCGGCATGGAGTTCTGGGCGGCCTGCAAATGGCGATTCTTCGCTTACGGTGCCCGCATATCCTGAGCGCGCTGCGCGCCGGGTCACGAAAACCCGATTTTAGCTACGCTTGCCTTCGACTCGTCACATCATCTCCTGAATGCCGATCGATCCCAGGCATTCATGGGTTTGTTTCTGATTTCACCTCTGGCCTTTGGAGGCTGTCGGGGAAAGCGAGCCGCTTCTGGAGCAGGTCTTTGCCAAGCTAAAGCTGCTCCTGCGCAAGGCCGCGGAACGCACGGTCGAGGCCAATTGGCAGCGCGTCGGCCAACTGCTCGATGCTTTCCCCCCTCGACGAATCCGCAAACTACCTCAGGAACAGCGGCTATGCCTCAATCCGATCAAGACAGACTCCAGATGATCGATTGGAGCGGCTTTGCGAGTTTGTACCCAGCGGCCGCATGGGCAAGGGCAGCCTACGCACCACAGCCCCGCAATTCGCCTTGATCAGATCACAACCAACTGCTCCTGCGAAGCATTAGAATAAAACAAGCGGATCTTGATAAGCTGGTCAAGCTGCGAAACCGGGCTCTTGTCCCTGCCGGAAAGGGCTTAGCCTGACGGGACAGGCTCTCCTTGAAAAACCCGCTTCAAAGCTTCTACTTCACTCAATAAAAAAGGGGCCGCCGGGCAGGCGACCCCTTCTATCCTCTCCGCGAAAGCGGGCGGGTGGTTTATCAGTCGGCCTTCGACTGGAGATTGACGGCCGCATATTTGCCGCGGCGGTCGACTTCCAGTTCGAAGTCCAGGCGATCGCCTTCATTGAGGGCGGACATGCCTGCGCGTTCGACGGCGCTGATGTGGACGAATGCGTCGGGCTGTCCATCGTCGCGCTGGATGAAGCCGAAGCCCTTCATGGCGTTGAAGAACTTGACCGTGCCGCTGGCGCGCTCGCCGGTCAGCTGGCGCTGCGGGGCGCGATCGCCGCCGCCGAAGCCGCCACGATCACCGCCAAAGCCGCCTGCTCGGGGCTCGCGCGGGGCGCGTTCCTGAACGGGGAGCGGCTCGCCTTCGATCTTGAGGTCGGTCGCCGACACCTTGCCGCCGCGATCCACCAGGGTGAAGCCCAGCGGCTGGCCTTCCGCCAGACCCGTCAGGCCAGCCTGTTCGACAGCGCTGATGTGAACGAACACGTCTTCGCCGCCATCGTCACGGACGATGAAGCCAAAGCCTTTTTGACCATTGAAGAATTTGACAACGCCGGTGCCTTCGCCAACGACTTGGGCCGGCATGCCGCCGCCACGGCCGCCGCCGAAGCCGCCGCCACCACCGCCGAAGCCGCCACCGCCGCTGCGGAAGCCGCCTCCGCCGCCACCGCCGCCGAAGCCACCGCGGTCGCCGCCACCGAACCCGCCACGATCACCGCCGAAACCGCCGCGATCGAAACCACCACCGAAACCGCCGCGATCGCCGCCATAGAAATTGTCGTCGCCGAAACCGTCGCGCTTGTCCTTGCCGCGCCCGCCGCGGCGACCTCTATCAAAACTCATGCCCTGTTGGTCACTTTCGCTTCGCCCAAGACTAAATCGGACAAACATGCCGGGCGAAATGACATGCAGAATCCACCGCAAGGATGCGGGTTTGAGAATCACTATATCAACTTTTCTCCGGGGCGCGAATGATTTTAGCCCGATTGCCGCCACAATTGCGTGGGCGGCGGGCGCGTTACAGTTTCACTCGCGATCAAAAGGGTTGATTGAGTTGCAGCGGCTTTGGCCATAGAGGGGGTCCATGACCGTTCACTTTCATGAAGAGGACCTGCCCGAAGGCGTCCTCGCCCCCGGCCCCGTCGCCGTCGATACCGAAACCATGGGCCTTATCACCCCGCGCGACCGGCTATGCCTGGTGCAGATCAGCGACGGGCACGGTGACGAGCATCTGGTGCGCTTTGGCCCCGGCAGCGATTATGCCGCCCCCAATCTGCGCGCCGTGCTTGGCGATCCCGGCAGGCTGAAACTCTATCATTTCGGCCGCTTCGACATCGCTGCCATCCGCCATTATCTGGGCGTGGTGGCGGCGCCCGTCTATTGCACGAAGATCGCATCGCGCCTGATCCGCACCTATACCGACCGCCATGGCCTTAAGGAGCTGGTGCGCGAACTGCTGGGGCAGGAAATCAGCAAGCAGCAGCAGTCGAGCGATTGGGGCGCACCCGCCTTGTCGGACGCGCAGAAGGATTATGCGGCGTCGGACGTGCGCTACCTTCACCAGTTGAAGGCGGAACTGGACAAGCGGCTGATCCGCGAGGGCCGCATGGAACTGGCGCAGGCCTGTTTCGATTTCCTCCCTCACAGGGCCGAACTGGACCTGGCGGGCTGGCCGGAGATCGACATCTTCGCCCATATGTAAAAGGCAGGAAGCAAGCGCTCCATGTCCATCCAGGCGGAAAAGCAACGTCATGCGCGGCGGCATTGGGCCCTGCCGGGGGGTAGCCATGACCGGCTGGTGGGCATGCTCAAAAACTGGCTGCCGATCGCGGTCGGGGTGCTGGCCGCGCTGCTGGCGACCGCGCCGTTCCTGGGCGGCGACAAGGTGAGCTTCGTGCTCGACAAGAACAAGGTGGAGGTGGCGCAGGAACGCATGCGCGTCACCGAAGCGCTCTACCGGGGCGAGGACAGCAAGGGCCAGCCCTTCTCGCTGCGCGCCGGATCGGCGGTGCAGAAAAGCTCGCGCGAGCCTGTGGTCGACCTGAACGATATGTCCGCGCGCATCCTCCTGCCGGAAGGCCCCGCCGTGCTGAACGCGCGCAAGGGCCGTTACGACATGGACAGCGAACGCGTGGCGGTGGACGGCCCGGTGCAGTTCCAGGCAGCGGGCGGATACCGGCTGACAACGCGGGACGTTGGGATAGACCTCAAGACGCGGAAGATGCGCAGCGCGGGACGCGTCGATGGCCGCATCCCCATCGGCACGTTCAGCGGCGACCATCTGGAGGCCGACCTCAATGCGCGCACCGTGACGCTACAGGGCAGGGCGAGCTTGCGCATCGAACAAAATGGCCTCAAAGGGCGGTAGTGATGAAGAGATCGCTGATCCTGCTGTCGGCTGGCGCGCTGGGTGCGGCCGTTTTCTATGCTGGCGCGGGCGCGCAGGTGCTCAAGAATCACGACAGCAACGCCCCGGTAAACTTCACCGCCGACCGGATCGAGGTGCAGGATCGCGCCGATCGCGTCGTGGTTTCGGGCAATGTCGAAGTCACGCAGGCGGGCATGCGGCTCAATGCGGCGCGCATGACGGTGGCGTACCGGAACAATGGATCGAACGGCAGCGGGGTGGAGGTCGATCGGATTGACGCGACGGGCAATGTCGTCGTGACGAAGGGCAATGAAACCGCGCGCGGCAATGTCGCCATTTACGACCTCAACCGGCGGCTGATCACCATGATCGGCAATGTGAGCCTGACGCAGGGAGCGAACCGGCTGACCGGCGGGCGGCTGGTGATCGACCTGACCAGCGGGCGTTCGACCGTGGACGGACGCTCATCGGGCGGCTCGCCGGGCGTGTCGAGCGGATCGGGCGGGCGCGTGTCCGGCACCTTCACCGTGCCTCAGCGTAGCAACTAAGCGCATTCGCGCGCCGCTGCTGCTTGCGGCGACGTGGCGTTAAGGACGTTCGTCCCAGCGAATCAGCCGCACCTTGCCATCTGGCTCCGCCGCAAGCTCGCCAAAGGCCCCGGTGCGCAGCTTGAGCGAGGCGGAAGGCAAGCCCAGAGCGAGCAGGGCGAAGCGCGCCGCGCCGTTGCTGGTCACCAGCAGCTCCATGCCGTCACCGTCCTTCTCAAACCACCTCTTCCAGGCGGCAATCCGGGCAGGAGCATCCACGACCCAGCCATCAGGCGCGATGCCGCGCTCATCCCAATCGGCGAGCGCCTCCCGCCCAATCCGGGCAAGCACCTGCGCTTCGGACAGCCCTTCGTCGGGACCATGGTTGATTTCATTGAGCCATGGCAGCGCGCCGTCCAGCGCATGGCCTGTCGCCGACGCGATCCGGGCGGCCGTTTCCGTTGCCCGTTGAAGCGGGCCGCTATGGATGCAGCGGATGGGTAACTGCCGCGCCGCGAACCAGGACCCAAGACGATCCGCCTGCGCGCGTCCGCTTTCGACCAGCGGAATGTCCGTAAGCGCGCCGATCCGGCGGGCTTCGGCGCTGCTGTCGAACGTGTTGCCATGGCGGATGATGAAGATGCGCCGCGTCATGGCAGCGGCGGGGTGGGGTCGCCATGGATGGCTATCAACGCCTCTACCCGGTCGATATCGGCGGGCGTATCGATGCCGGAACTGTCGAACAGCGGCGGGTCGACGGGTACGGTCGTGATGGGAATGCCAAGTTCCAGCAGGCGAAGCTGCTCCAGCCCTTCCAGTGTTTCCAGCGCGGTCGCCGGAGCATTTTCAAAGCGCGTCAGGGCGTCAAGCGTGTAGCCATAAAGGCCGACATGCCGCCAGACCGGCGACATGGTATCGCTGGTGCGCAGGGCCTCCTCCCCCCGAATAGCGGGGATGATGGCCTTGGAAAACCACAGCGCACGGCCATCAACGGCGCGGGCGCAGGTCGTCCCGCTGAAGGGCGAGCGGCGTTTGTGGTCGCGCAAGGCGTCGAGCGCTGCCCAATCCAGCGCGATCACCGGCGTTGCCACTTCCGCGCCGGATTTCAGGGCCGCGATGACCGATCGCAGGGCGGCTTGCGGCTGAAAGGGGGAATCGCCCTGAAGGTTTACGACGAAGCGCGGCGGAACGGGCCTTTGCAGCGCCGCCGCCAGCGCCCGCCCGGAGCCAGTGGCGATGGCGCTTTCCGTCATCACCGCATCGCAGCCAGCGGCGCGTGCATGGTCCGCAATCTCCCGGTCGTCCGTTGCGACCAGCAATTCCGCATCTTCCAGACCGCCGATCGCGGCGCGCGCCATGGCGATGGTCCGGTGCAGCAGCGTGCGGCCCGCGATCAGTCGCAGGGGCTTGCGGGGAAGACGCGAGGAGCCTGCCCGCGCCGGAATGACGACGATGATGCTCAGGCTACCCCGGCGTTCAGCAGGTCGTGCATGTGGATCGCGCCGACCAATTGCCCGCCTTCGCAGACGAACAGCAGGGTGATGTTGTGCAAATGCATGAGCCGCAGCGCTTCGGACGCGAGTTCTTCCGGCCCGACGCTCAAGGGCGTGGGCGTCATGTAGCGGCCCACCGCCTCGGTCAGATGCTGCGTGCCGGTTACGGTGCGGCGCAGGTCGCCGTCAGTGAACGCGCCGATCAGTTCGCCGCTCTGATCAACCACAGCCGTGCCGCCCAGCCGTCCACGCGTCATTTCGATTGTGGCGTCCAGCAGCGACGCGTCTTCGCGCACACGAGGCACACCCTCCCCTTTCGTCATCAGTTCCCGCACCTTGAGGAGCTGCGCGCCAAGGCTGCCATTGGGGTGGAATTTATAGAAGTCGTCCGCCGAAAAGCCCCGCATCTCCATGAGAGCAATCGCCAGGGCATCGCCGAAGGCCATCTGCACCGTTGTCGACGTGGTCGGCGCCAGTTCATTGGGGCAGGCTTCGCGGACGGCGGGAAGGAGCACGCACACATCAGACGCCGTAGCCACCGTGCTTCCCGCCCGCGCCGTCAGGCCGAGCAGCGGAATGCCGAAGCGCTTGCAATAGTGAATGATGGGTCCAAGCTCGTTCGACTCGCCCGAATGGGACAGCATCAGCACGACATCGTCCGGCGTCACCATGCCCAGATCGCCATGTCCCGCATCGGCCGGATGCATGAAGATGGCGGGCGTCCCGGTCGACGTCAATGTCGCCGTCATCTTGCGGGCGACGATGCCGCTCTTGCCCATGCCGGTCACGATCACGCGGCCGCGCACATTCATGATCACGCCGACCAGCCGAAGGAAGATCGCCGCAAAATCGCGATCGGAAAATTTCGCTTCCAGCGCGTTGATGCCCTGGGACGCAGTGGACAAGGTCCGGCTGGCGGTTTCAACGATCCGGCTGCCGGAGCCAAAAGGCACGATCTTAGATACTGTAGACACGCAAACGCCCTTTTTTCCCCGCAACGCCGCCGGTTATCCTGCTGACGCTACGTGGCGGCGGATCGCCCATCGGCAAACCGCCCTTACCTCATATTCCGCGACCGTCCCGGCTCTAAGCCGGCACCTTGAAGCGGGAATAGGACTGTTCGGACGGTGATGGCAATTCAATTTGTAAACAGGGCGAAAAATTGCGCGGCTAAACTGTCACACATTTAACAAAGAAGCAGATAGCGGGCCGTCGCCGGAACTTTCTGGAATGAACGGCGTAGTGCCGCGCTTTTGGCAGTCACTCGCGATGATAATCGCGATACCACGCCACGAAGCGGGGCACGCCTGTTTCAATTGCGGTGGCGGGTGCGAAGCCGATGTCCTGAGCAATGGCGCTGATGTCGGCGAAGGTCGCCGGGACATCGCCCGGCTGCATCGGCTGGAAATCGATTTCCGCCTTGCGGCCGCACGCATCCTCCAGGACGGAGATGAGGTGCATCAACTCTTCCGGGCGATTATTGCCGATATTGTAAAGCCGGTGGGGTGAACGGCTGCCGCCCGCCTTGATCGATCCGTCATCGGCCGGGGCATGATCGAGACAGCCGATCACGCCGCTGACGATATCGTCGATATAGGTGAAGTCGCGCTGCATCCGGCCGTGGTTGAAAACCGGAATGGGATCACCCGCCAATATCTTCCTGGTGAAGATCCACATCGCCATGTCGGGCCGCCCCCATGGGCCGTAGACCGTGAAGAAGCGCAGGCCTGTCATCGGGATTCGGAAAAGATGCGCATAGGTTTCGCTCATCAGCTCGTCGGACCGCTTGGTCGCGGCATAGAGCGAGACGGGATGGTCGGCGCGGTCCTCCACCCGGAAAGGCAGGCTGTCATTGCCGCCATAAACCGAGGAGGATGAGGCGTAGACGAGGTGGCGCACCCGCCGCTCCCGCGCCAGTTCCAGCATATTGACGTGCCCGGCCAAATTCGACCGCACATAGGCGTGGGGATTGATGAGCGAATAGCGGACGCCCGCCTGCGCGCCCAGATGGATGATGGCCTCCACCGTCTGGCCCGCCAGCGCCGCCTGTAGCGCATCCATATCGGCAAAGTCAGCCTCGGCGAAGGTAAAGAGCTTTCCATGCCGCTCGGCCAGCGTGGCGATGCGGTCGCGCTTGAGCGAGACGGCATAATAGTCGTTCATATTGTCGATGCCGGTCACCGCCCGCCCTGCGGCGAGCAGCCGGTCAGCAACCGCCATGCCGATGAACCCGGCCGCGCCTGTCACGAGGATAGTCATGCGGCAGCCCGCTTGAAGGGCAGGATGGAAGTCTTCACCGTCAAAATTCCCTTTCCATCAGGCGTCATGGCCGTTCACAAACAATCCTGCGGCCGATGTAAAGGCCTTTCCCCAAAAGCGCTGTGCGATTGGCCGATTTAGACAATTTAGTCTTTCCCTAAGCATTGCCGCCTAAGGGAGGAGCCATGGATATGGCTTCGCATCCGGTTCCGATCAGCGGCCGCGCTCACGGCCCGGCGCAACGCGCGCGCTGGGCGTCGCTGGCCAATGACGCGGCGGAGGCGAACGCTTTCTATGCGCCGGACATGCTGTGCGCGGCGCTTGATCATCTGGCGCAGGTCCCGGCCGTGCGCCTGATCGAATCGTGCAACGGCAGCGACCTTATCGGGCTGCTTCCGGTGGTCGTTCTGCCGAGTCATGGCCGCCTGCCCCTGCCCTGCGCCGCCAACTGGATGCACGATCATTGCTTCTTCGGCGCGCCGCTGATTCGCAAGGGACAGGAGATGGCGGCGTGGCGCGGCCTTCTGGCGCAACTGGACGCGGCGGAATGGGCTCCGGGCTTCCTGCATCTGCAAGGGCTGGACGCAGCGGGAGCCAATGCCGCCGCGCTCGAAGCGCTGTGCGTGGAGCAGCGGCGCGGCCGCCGTGAAGTGCACCGCTATGACCGGGCGATGCTGCGATCCGAACTGGATGCGGAGCGCTATTGGGAAACCCATGTGCGCGCGAAGAAGCGCAAGGAAATCCGCCGCCTGCAAAAGCGGCTGGCAGACATGGGCGCGGTCGAGCAACGGATGCTGACGGATCGGGCCGAACTGCCGCACTGGTGCGCGGACTTTCTGGCGCTGGAAGCGTCGGGCTGGAAGGGACGCGAGGGCACCGCTCTGGCATGCCGGGCAGGCGACGCCGCCTTCTTCCGCGCCGCCTGCGCCGCCGCCTTCGACGCAGGGCGGCTGCACATGCTGCGCATCGACCTTGACGGACGGGCGATCGCCATGCTGGCCAATTTCCGCCACGGCAGCGGGGCGTTTTCTTTCAAGATCGCCTTTGATGAAGAGTTGGGCCGCTTTTCGCCCGGCGTCCTCATCGAACTCGCCAACCTCCACGCCGTTCAGGGCGACCCGGCCATCGAGTGGATGGACAGTTGCGCCGCCGCCGATCACCCGATGATCGACAGCCTGTGGGGCGAACGGCGGACCATCGTCCAATATCGAATCGCGTTGCACGGGCGAGGCCTCGCCCGGCTGGGCCGGGGCCTTGCCTTCGCGCTGGCCAATGGCGCGGAAGCCCTTGCCGCCCGAATGAAGGGACAATCATGACCGCCTACAAGCCGATTACCGCCGCCCGGACATTTCCCGGCAGCGCCCGTGACGATTTCGCGCGCGCCTATCCCGATCAGCCCGCAAAGCTGCATCACGCACTGACAGGGCATGAACTGCTGACGATCCCGGCGATTGCCGAACTGGCGGAGAGAATGCCTGCGTCCAGGGTCGAATATAATCTGGGCAAGCTGCCACTGGGCATCCGCGCCGAAGACACGCCGTCGAACGGCCTGACACTGGACGAGACGATCCGCACGATCGAAACCAATGGCAGCTGGGCGGTGCTGAAGAATGTAGAGCGCGATCCCGCCTATGGCGCGCTGCTGGACCAGGCGCTGGAAGAACTGGCCCCGCTGGTCGCGCGCGCGACCGGGCCGATGCTGAACCGGGAAGCCTTCCTGTTCCTTACGTCGCCGGGCAGCGTCACGCCGTTCCACATGGACCCGGAGCATAATATCCTGCTCCAGATCATGGGGGAGAAGGTGATGAACGTCTTCCCTGCCGGAGACGAGGAACTGGTGCCCGCGATCAAGAGCGAGTCCTTCCACGCTGGCGGGCACCGCAACCTTGAATGGCGCGAGCATTTCAGGGGCCGTGGAACAGCCTTCACCCTGAGGCCGGGCGAAGCCATCCATGTGCCGGTGAAAGCCCCGCATTTCGTCGAAAACGGGCCTGCGGTGTCGATCAGCCTGTCGGTGACATGGCGGTCCGAGCGCAGCGTAGCCGAGAGTGAACTACATGGCTTGAACGCGTTGTTGCGGCGGCGCGGGCTGCCGGTCACGCGGATCGGTACGCAACCGGAACGACAGCGGGCGCGGCGGCTGGCCTATCGCGTCATGCGGAAGCTGGGCGCCTGAACAGACGCCGCAGCAGCGCTTCACCCTCAAGCCGCGGCGAAAAGCGTTCGATCACCCACCATTCCAGCGCTTCTTCACGCGTGGCGAGGCTCTGCTTGTAACGGTCCTTGCCCGCGAGCAGGGAATAGAGGGAGAGGCCCTGCCCGGCATAATGCGCCACCGCCGCGGCGTGACAGAGCAGCCCCGGCTTGTCCCTGGACGAGCGGGGCGCCGCGAAGGCGGACTGGTAATTCATGGCCTGCCCGCGATAGACGAAGTTGACGAGCAGCCCCACCGTGCCGCCATCCGCAGCGGTGAAGCGCAGCAGTTCGACTTCCCCATTGTCGCGGCCACGATCGGCCAGCAGGGCGACGAAACGGCGGAAGGCCGGATCGGCCCAGGCATTGTCGCTGTGCCGCCCTTCGTTCAGGACGCGCATCTCCTCTATCCATGCGGCGGATTGCGCGGCGGAGGATGCAAGGGTGATGGAGGGCAGCGCGCCGCCATGATCCTTGATCGCGCGGCGGATCTGGCTGCGCGTATTGGAACTGAGCAGCGAGAGATAATCGCCCGAAGCATCGCGGACGGCGTCCAGATCGACCTGATAGACGGGCGAGCGGTCCAGGCGCAGAGAACGGCGGGCAGGCATCCCCAACAAGGGCGATGCGGGCACGATGCCACTCAGGCGAAGGGCGCGCCAGTCCATCCTGCGGGCAAGGGCGTCGTGAAAGGCGCTGACGGCTGCGCACTCATTGGGCTTCGCCACGAGCAGGCCATTATATTCGACATAGGGCCGGTCCGAGGCGGGATCGCCCGACTGGTTGAGCGACAATGTGGCGCAGCGGCCCAGCAGACGCGGCATCATCGCATGGCCGAGCAGCGCGAGGGCGACATCCCCGCCCTCCTGATCCGCGACGGTCAGCAGTTCGGGACGGACGCCATAGCTTTCCAGCCAGCAGCCGGTCCATGTCCAGCCAAGGAAGAAGCTGCTGGCGGACGCCGCCTCCAGCGCGCGCCAGCGGGTTTCCAGACTGACAAGGTCAGGGAGGGACGAAAATCGGGCGGTAAGGACCATCGCCCCCTTGTGGCAGAGCCGCGCACGGGGTCAAGCGACAGGGATGACCCTTGCCAGCGCCGCGCTAACGCGGCTGCTTGGCCGGATCGATCGACCCATCGGGGCGCACCCCCGCGATCGCAAGTTCATGCTTCATCCGCCCGGTGACGAATCGATACCACATGCGGAGGTCCGCGCGCAGGGACCAGAGCGGATGGCGGAAGGTCGCGGGCCGGTTGCGTTCGATCAGGCTGTGACTGATCCAGGCGAAGCCATAGCCCGCAAGGGGCAGCGCCGGGATCATCCACCAGCGCCCGGCCAGCGGAAGCATGCCCGCCAGCAACAGCGCCAGGCTGGTTCCGGCATAGTGCATCGCCCGCGTGCCCGGCCGCGCATGTTCCCGTAGATAATGAGGCCAGAAATCGCTGAAATCCGTATGTCCGCGCACCTTCTCTCTCCCGAAGAGAAGGCTATCGGCGATCGTCCCCGCGCCTAAGCGCAATGCGTCAGGACGTGCGGCTTTCGGGAGCGAAGAGGAAATAGTCATAGGCCGCCCGCGCGACTTCGGCCATGATCCGGTCGCGCAGCACATGGCCGCGATGATCCTTCATCACGAACACGGAAATGGCGAAGGTCCGGCCATCGGGCAGGGCGATGAGGCCAGCATCATTGCCAAGGCCGTTCAACGTGCCGGTTTTATGCGCGATCTGCGTGCCCGGCGGCAGCATGCCGGTTAGCCGCGCCTTGCCCGTCTTGCACCGGGCCATGATGGCGAGCAGCGCAGCGCTGCTGCCGGGCTTGAGCGCCTTGCCATGATGGATCGCGGCCAGCAGGTCGTTCATCGCGCGCGGCGTCGACGTGTCGCGCGGATCGGCGGCGAAGGCCATGTTGGGCAGGTCACGCGCGTCGCGCTGCTGGGGGGAAAGGCCCGCCTCCATCACGGCTTCGTCCCCGCCCGTCGACGCGGCCGCCTTGGCCCGCTCCAGAAGCTGGGCCGTGTTGCTGTCCACCCGCTGGCCATGAATGCCGATCGACTGGAGCCAGCTATTGATCGCCTGCGGGCCGCCCGCGCGCGCCACCAGCACATCGGTCGCCTCATTATCGCTGCGGGTGAGCATCAGTTCCAGCAGCGCGGTGACAGGCAGCGGCGTGCCAAGGCGCGGCAGCCGCTCGTCAAGGTTGAGCGCGCCAGCGTCGGCCATCGAGAAGATCTTGCCCGCGACCGCGACCTTGTAGGTGCTGGCCATCGGGAACAGCGTGTCATTGTTGATGCCGATCGACTGGCCGCTGTGCAGGTCGCTCACGGCGATGCCGACCGTTCCGTCCGTCAGCGCCGCGAAACGTTCGAATTCGCCCAGCAGGCGCGCCTCCGCCGTGCGCTGAACGATATTGGGCGTGGGGCCGAAAGCGTCGGCGGCGGGCAGCGGGGCGAGGAACAGGCCGAAAGCCGTCAGCAGGGCAGCAAGGGAGGAAGGGCGCGGCATGGCCCGATATTCTCCCATTTGCACCGCCGGGGCAAGCGCCAAGCGTTGTTGACAGGGCTTTGCCAGCGGGTTCATCAGCACTGGCCATGACCAGTACGATCAAGCTCGACGAAAGCTGGCGCACGCCGCTGAGCCAGGAGTTCCAGCAGCCCTATATGCAGGGGCTGAAACAGTTTCTGGAAAGCGAGAAGGCGCAGGGCAAGCGCATCTTCCCCAAGGGTTCGGAATATTTCCGCGCGCTCGACCTGACGCCGCTCGACACGGTGAAGGCCGTCATTCTTGGGCAGGACCCCTATCATGGCGAAGGACAGGCGCATGGCCTGTGCTTCAGCGTCCGGCCGGGGGTGCGCACGCCCCCTTCGCTGGTCAACATCTACAAGGAACTGAAAACCGACCTTGGCATCGATCCGCCACGCCACGGCTTTCTGGAACATTGGGCGCGTCAGGGCGTGCTGCTGCTCAACAGCGTCCTGACTGTGGAAATGGGGCGCGCCGCATCACACCAGAAACAGGGGTGGGAACAGTTCACCGACGCCGTCGTCCGGCTGGTGAACCAGAAGGACGAGCCGGTCGTCTTCCTGCTGTGGGGCGCGCATGCGCAGCGCAAGGCCGCCTTCGTTGACCAGTCGAAACATCTCGTGCTGAAGGCGGCGCATCCTTCCCCGCTGTCGGCGCATAACGGCTTTCTGGGCTGCCGCCATTTTTCGCGGGCCAACGCCTTTCTGGAAGCGAAGGGGCGCGGCGCGATCGACTGGTCTTTGCCCAACGCCTGAGGCGCCTGACTTTCAGCGCTTCGCCGCGAACCAGATGACATGGCGCGGCCCCTTGCCATTGTCGCGCGCCTTGACCGCCACTTCATCGACCAGGAATCCCGCGTCGCGCAGGCGGCGGGTGAAGGCGGCATCGGGCGCGGCCGACCAGATGGCAAGGATGCCGCCGGGCCTTAACGCGCTTTTGGCGGCGGCAAGCCCGGCCGCGGAATAGAGCCGGTCATTGGCGGGGGTGGTCAGCCCGTCCGGGCCATTGTCGACGTCCAGCAGAATGGCGTCATAGCTGCCCCGCGCCGACGCGATCACGGCGGCGACATCGCCCTCGACCAGGTGGACGCGCGCGTCGTCCAGGCATCCTTCCGCCAGATCGGCCATCGGCCCGCGCGCCCAGGCGATGATCTGCGGCACCAGTTCAACCAGCGTGATGCGACCGCCCGGCCCCATGTTCGCCAGCGCGGCGCGCAGGGTGAAGCCCATGCCATAGCCGCCGATGAGCAGATGGGGATCACTCACCCGCTTCAGCCGGTCCAGCGTCATCACCGCCAGCGCTTTCTCCGAACCGCTCATCCGGCTGCTCATCAGCTCGTTGCCGTCCAGCACGATCATATGATCGCGCCCGCGCCGGTAGAGCTTCAATGGCTGGCCGCCCGGAACGGGAGCCGTGTCGATCAGTTCGCGGGGCTGCATGAGGTTCCTTCCTGTCGGCGCGGCATGGCAGCTTGTCGCGGCGCACGCAAACTTTCGCGGCACTGGCGCTTGGCGTCTTTGCCGCCTATCTGCCGGGCAGCACTCTTCCCACCCCCTTCCCTTAGCAGGCAGATTGTTCCGATGCGTTATTTCCTCGACACCGAATTCAACGGATTTGCGGGGGCGCTGATCAGCGTCGCGCTGGTGCCGGAATTTGGCGACGATGAATTTTACGTGTCCCTGCCTCTGGCGGAGGAGCCCCATGGCTGGGTGCAGCGCAATGTGATGCCCTATCTGCGTCATGTGCCGCCGGGTATCGACATGGAACTGGACCGGGTGGAAGCGGCGCATCATCTGGCCGACTATCTGGCGGGCGATCCCGATCCGGTGATCGTCGCCGACTGGCCGGAGGATTTGGCCCATTTCTGCGCGCTGCTGGTCACCGGCCCCGGACAGATGATCGACCTTAACGGATTGAAGCTGCAACTGGTCAACGCCGCCGGGTTCAGCGCCGCCGCCAACAGCCGGATACCGCATAATGCCCTGCATGATGCACGGGCGTTGCGGGACTTTTGTCTGGGGAATTGAGGGCTTAACATCGTCCCTGCCGAAGATGGCGAGGGGGACTGCCGCAGGCTGATCCAACGGAAAAAGGCGCGGCCTTCGCGATTATCCCTCCACCATCGGCCTCGCCGACGGTTCCCCTCCCCATGCTCCGCATAGGGAGGATTGAGTTGCCCATAACGGTCGAGGCCCGGTCCTGCTTGCGCAGGCCGGGCCCCATTCCCTCTCCAAACCGTCAGGCGATCAGCCGTCGTAGTCGCCGCCGATATTCTGGTTGCGCGGCGGCGCGGCGGCGGTCAGGCGCAGCGCCTCCGCCGACTGGGCGATCGATCCGATTTCGTCCGGCGTATCGTCGTCATCGATCTGCACCTTTTGCAGAGACGCGACGAGCGAATCATGAAGATCCGCCGGAAGGATGGTTTCTTCGGCGATTTCACGCAAAGCGACGACCGGATTCTTGTCGCGGTCGCGGTCCAGCGTCAGCTCGGCGCCGCCGGAAATCTCCCGCGCGCGCTGGGCGGCGAGCAGAACAAGATCAAAGCGGTTGGTAACCTTGTCGACGCAATCCTCGACGGTAACACGGGCCAAAGGGCGCTCCTGAACATGCAAATTCGTGAAATCTGCGCCTAACAGCCGTGATCGCCAGAGTCAACGAAAAGGCCATAAAGCCTTGGCATGGCGCGGTGAAAGGGAGCATGAGTGCGGCATGTCGACGAACAGGCGGATCGAAACATGCCGGGATGACGCCACCATCAGCCTGCCAATCCAGGGCAACCGGCTGACGGTCATCGAAACCGGCCCTGCCCTGCGCCAGGCGCTCATTGACCTGATCGACGGGGCGGCGCGGAATTTGAAGCTCTATTACTATATCTTCGCCGATGACGAGAGCGGCCGCATGGTGCGCGACCGGCTGATCGCGGCGCGCGAGCGCGGCGTCGCCGTGACGCTGATGATCGATGCCTTTGGTTCGGCCGACACGCCGCAGTCCTTCTTCGATCCCCTGGTGGCGGCGGGCGGTCGGTTCGGCCGGTTCGGCACGCGCCGGTCCACCCGCTACCTGATCCGCAACCATCAGAAAATGGCGATCGCCGACGACAAAAGGCTGCTGCTGGGCGGCTTCAATGTCGAGGATGATTATTTCGGCCTGCCGGAGGATGATGCCTGGGCGGACCTTGGCCTGCTGATCGACGGGCCGCACGTCAAGGCGATGACCCGCTGGTATGCGCAGCTGTGGCGCTGGGTGTCGAGCAAGGGCCAAAGCTTCCGCAGGCTGCGGCGGATGGTGCGCCACTGGCATCCAAGCCCGCGCCACGATCCGCGCGACCCCATGCGCTGGCTGGTCGGCGGCCCTACCCGGCGCCTCAGCCCCTGGGCGCAGGTGGTGAAGCATGACCTGGAACATGCGCGGCGGCTGGACATGGTGGAGGCCTATTTCTCCCCCGGCCGGGGCATGTTGAAGCGGATCGCCAGGGCCGCCCGGCGCGATGGCGCACGCCTCATCCTGCCGTCGCGATCGGACAATGGCGCGACCGTGGCGGCGGCGCGGCTGCTCTACGGCCCGCTGTTGAAGCGCGGCGTCGAGATATGGGAATATCAGTCCTGCAAGCTGCACATGAAACTGATCGTCATCGACGATACGGTGTTCATCGGATCGGCCAATTTCGACATGCGCAGCCTGTTCCTGAACCTGGAGATCATGCTGCGGATCGAGGACAAGGCGCTGGCGGCCGAAATGCGCGATTTCATCGACCGCCGGGTGACGGAAAGCCGGCGGATAACGCTGGAAAGCTACAAGGCCCAGCGCGGGCTGCTGACCCTGATCAAGCAATGGATCAGCTATTTTCTGGTCGGCGTGCTTGACTATACCGTCACCCGCCGCCTCAATTTCCGCGATCCGGACCCGGACTGACGGGCGGGGGAGGCAGTGGCCTCCCCTTCTCCTCACATCAGCGCGCGGAATAGACGCGCACCTGGCCGGTGCGATAGCCCTTTTCCTTCATTTCCTTGACATAATCATGCCGCGCGTCGGCCAGTTCGGTGCGATATTCGTCCCATGCGTCGCGCTCATCCTCCGCATCGGTCGCGGCGCGCAGGTCCTTCTTCAATTCTGTGCGGGCTTCATCGATATCGGTCTGATAGTCGAACCAGGCATTGTTCTCGACGCCCGCGATCGGCATCGTCAGCGTACCCCGGCTTTCCGCGCGGGCAAGCTCCTCCTCATAGCTGGCGCGCGCGCCATAGGGCGCGGCCATGGCGGCGGCGGGCAGCAGCGCGGACAGCGCGATGGCGCTCATGAAGATCGGACGGTTCATCGATCGTCTCCTTTCCTTTGCAAGCTCATGCCGGGGAAACGCCCCGCCATCCGCTTTGTGCATGAACGGCTGTGCAGAATGGACGAACCGAGCGCCCTGACCGGCAGGAGGAGCCGCCGGAAAGGCCTTCCTCCCCCTTTTACATGCGGATCGCGTTGCGGAACATGACGAAGGCGATGATCACCAGATAGATGCCGAATATCCGCTTCAACAGGCCAGCGGGCAGGCTGTGCGCGGCGGCGACGCCGAGCGGCGCGGTGAGGATCGACATCGACGCGATCGCCAGCGTCGCGGGCAGGTTGACATAACCCAGCGAGCCCCAGGGCAGTCCGCTTTCCTTAAGGCCGATCAGCGCGAAGCCGATGGCGCTGGGGATGGCGATCAGCGTGCCGATGCCGGACGCGGTCGCAATGGCGCGATGGATCGACCGGCCGCACAGCGTCATCACCATGATGGCGATAGTACCGCCGCCAATGCCCAGCAGCGCGGAAAAGGTGCCAAGCCCGCCCGCTATGCCGACCCGCGCGATGCCGGATGGCATCTCATCGCTGATCACCTTGCCGCCGACCTTGGGCAGCAGGAAATTGAGCGACATCAGGAAAACGCCAGCGGCGAAGATCATCGTCAGCACCCGGCCGTCCACATGGCCCGCCAGCAGCACGCCCACGCCATCGCCCAGGATGATCCACGGCGCCCAGGCCTTGAGCACCTCAAACTCCACAGCGCCGCGCTTTGCATGGGCCAGCAGGGAACGGATGGAGGTGACGATGATCGTCGCGGCCGACGTGCCGATCGCGACATGGGCGATGGCCTCATGCGTTCCACCCAGCAGCGGCAGGACGACGAACAGCGCAGGCACCACCACGAAGCCGCCGCCGATCCCGAAAATGCCCGCCGCAAAGCCCGCAAAGAGGCCAGCGCCCATCATCGCCACGACCGGCACCAGCCAGCTTGCAACATCCCCGTGCATCAGCGCCCCCCGCTGCGGACGGAGCGTGTGGAAGCGGGGCCGGCCAGGCCGTTCCCCCGGTAAGCGAAAGAAAATATGCGATCGTCCATGACCTGTTACCCGAACCCCTCTTCGGCGGATGCGCAGCTTGCAAAGGCAGGGGAATCGACCGTCCCCTGTCAGGCAAGACGAAGCAGGGCGGGGAACCCGCAAGGCGGACCGGCAATGTTTGGAAAGGCTGTCTCGCTCAGGCGATCGCCTGCTCCGCGGGGGTGTGGGGCAGGTCCAGCGCTTCGGCTACGGCGCGGTAGGTCACCTTGCCGTCCCAGACGTTGAGGCCATCAAGCAGCTGCGGATCGGCGCGCAAGGCTTCCTTCCAGCCCAGATCGGCGATCCGCAGCGCGTGGGGGAGCGTGACGTTGTTCAGCGCATAAGTGCTGGTGCGGGCCACCGCGCCCGGCATGTTGGCGACGCAATAATGGACGATGCCATCGACCACATAGGTGGGATCGGCATGGGTGGTGGGATGGCTGGTTTCGAAGCAGCCGCCCTGGTCGATGGCGACGTCGACCAGCACCGCGCCCTTCTTCATCGTCTTCAGCATCTCCGCCGATACGAGCTTTGGCGCGGCCGCTCCGGGGATCAGCACCGCGCCGATGACCAGATCCGCTTCGGCGACGCATTCGGCCAGGTTCGCGCGATTGGAAAAGCGCGTCTTCGCCCGCGCTTCGAAATAGATGCCGAGCCGTTCCAGCACTTCCGGGCTCCGGTCAAGAATGGTGACGTCCGCGCCCAGGCCAGCCGCCATCTGGGCCGCGTTGAAGCCCACCACGCCGCCGCCGATGACGCAGACTTTGGCCGGAAGAACGCCTGGCACCCCGCCCAGCAGGACGCCGCGCCCGCCATTGGCCTTTTCCAGCGCGGTCGCGCCCGCCTGGATCGACATGCGGCCTGCCACCTGGCTCATCGGCTTGAGCAGCGGCAGGCCGCCATGGCCATCCGTCACCGTCTCATAGGCGATGCAGGTCGCGCCCGAAGCGATAAGGTCGCGCGTCTGGCCGGGGTCGGGCGCGAGGTGAAGATAGGTATAAAGGATCTGGCCCGGCCGCAGCATCGCGCGCTCCTCAGGCTGCGGCTCCTTCACCTTGACGATCATCCCGGCGGCGGCGAACACCTCCCGCGCATCGGCGACGATCTCGCCCCCAGCGCGGGTATAGAGCGCATCATGCGCCCCGATCCCCTCGCCCGCCCCGCTTTCCACCAGCACGCGGTGACCATGGGCCGTCAGCTCATGCACGCTCTCCGGCGTCAAGCCGACACGATATTCGTGATTCTTGATCTCCCTGACGGTTCCTACGATCATGACGGTCCTTCCATCCTCGCGGTGTTGATGGCTTTGCCGAAGCGCGCTCAGCGGGCGCGGCGATCGCTCCGGCTCAACCCTGCGTACAGCATATTTGCCGTAACATAGTTGCTCCCGCCCGCAATTTCATCATCACTCGCCGCGAGATCGCGAGCGCTGTCAAAGAAACACAAGCATCCCCTTGCCTCCCGCCACCGCACAGGATAGGGAGCCGCCTTCCAGCGCATGCGGAGCGGTGGCCGAGTGGTCGAAGGCGCTCGCCTGGAAAGTGAGTATACGTCAAAAGCGTATCGAGGGTTCGAATCCCTCCCGCTCCGCCATTTCGGTATAAAACCGGGAACGTCGATTCCCGCCGATTTCCCTCCCTTGGCGGCTACCAGCGTCCTCAACAGGACGTTTTTGCTTCCTTTGATATAGATCGCGTCGTCTGCGACCTCGACGTGTTGGGCGAAGGCCCGGACGTGTTCCCGCCGATAGCCACCCTTTCCAAGCCGCAATCGGGTGCGTGCTTCGCTCGCCAGTTCCCGCACGGCTGCCCCGGTGAGGCGCTGATGGGTCGAGCTTGCGAGCATGGCTTCGATCCGCGTGGCATCGGCCCGCGCCTGATCCCGAAGCGCCGTGAGGCCCGCAATGCGCTCGCCAAGGGAGGACTCGGCTGGGTCGAGCGAACCGGCTTCAATGGCGTCGTAGAGGCGCTTGAGGCGGTTGTCGGCCTCGGCCGCGCGATGGTTTAACTCGGCGATATGCTGGCTGCGCCGCTCGACGCCTTCCTGCCGGCGATCCAGAAGCGAGGCGAGAATGTCTTCGATCCGCTCGGGGTCGAGTAGCCTTTCCTCGATATGCGTCACCACCATGCGGTCGAGCTTAGTCCCTGTCGTATCGGCCGAGCACCACGCCATCCGGGCCGAGCAAGCCGGCGCTGCGGATTTCCTTGTCCTCGGCCCATCGCGCCGATCCGTATGTGGCGACGTTGCGCGCTTCCCGCGCCCGGATGATCGACATGAAGATGGCGGCCGCGATGGCGAGGAAGCCGCCCGATACCGCGATGATGCCGCCCTCGACGAAGATCGCGGGCGCATAGGCGTCGAACGAAAACCACCACCAGAAGAAGGCGGGCGGATAATAAACCGGCAGTCCCGCCAGCTCGAACCATGGCGCTCCAAGCCGCGGCTGGAAGCCAAGGCGGAACGCCGTCCATTGCGTCGCTGCCCACACCATCACCAGAACGATGGTGAAGACGACAGCGATTTGACCCCAAAGGATTCGGCCTCCGCGCAATGCAGGCTCCAGTCGGCAAAAGAGACGGAGCCGATCAGAGAATAGGCGAAAGCGGGATGGGCAATAGGAAACAGGATGTGGGAGGGCTGCCGGATACTATCGGCGGCAAATAGGACGGATTCCCTTCACGCTATCCGGCCGAGTGGTCGCCGTCGCGCAACTGGCCGGACGAATCGGCCCAACGGTTCATCCGGCCTGCAAGGTTGAGCAGGTTGCGGAGCGTGGCGCTGCGATTGAACGGCGACCAGACAGCGGTAAAAGCAACCGGCTCTGGTTCATCCGCAAAAGGTAGGATGACGATTCCGGTCGTCGGCAGCAGCGCCGTGGCCGCGCCGACGATGGTGATGCCGAAGCCCTGTCCGACCATGGACAGCATTGTTCCACGCTCCACATCGAAGCGCAGGATCGACGGCGCGGGCCAGCGTCCCGCATGGCGCAGCACGATATGGTCGTGGACTTGCGGGCCAGTGCCGCCATAGCGGACAAGGAAAGTCTCGCCGGCCAGATCGGTCCATGTGATTGCCGACTGCGCGGCGAGGCGATGTTGTTCCGGCAGCACCGCCACCAGCGGTTCGGTCCAGATTGGGCGAGTATGGCAGTCGGGCAGATCGGGCGTGCCGGCGACAAACGCCACGTCCAGCCGGTCGGCGCGAAGCCGCATGACCGCATCGCGGGCCGTGCCTTCGGTTATCTCGACCTCGATGCCGGGATGGTCTTGCCGGTATCGCACGATCAGCTCAGCGAGGAAGCTGCCGGGGATCAGGGCATGGATGCCGATGCGCAGGCGTCCCCATTTCCCTGCTGCCGTCATGCTTGCGGTCTTCACTGCATGGTCGAGCTGATCGACGCCGGCAGCTATCCGCTCGACGAAGTGGCGTCCGGCCTCGGTCAGCCGGACGCCCCGAGCATGGCGCTCGAACAGGAGGACGCCAAGGTCTTCCTCCAGCGCCTTCACGCGGGCGCTGACGCTCGATTGCGCTACGCCGAGCGCGCTGGCGGCGTGGCGGAAGTTCAGATACTCGGCGACGGCCAGCGTCTGGATCAGCGATGCGAGGGGAATGCGCGAGCCCAGCGAGGTCGGCATTCCCCGTTGCCGACTATTAATTTGTGCTGATCGTCGTCGCACGTCATTAGTCCATCAGATTTCTCGACTACGAGGTAATCTTTGCGACGCTCAAACTGCGTTTGCTCGCAATTTTTCACGCCAATAAGATACTCTTTCCTTCAATTTCGATGCGCGTATGTAGGACGATTTTTCATCTTCCAGCTTTTCCAGAATCTCGAAGCTGAATTGTGCCTCGCCATGTCTGCGCCAAGCCTCAAGCAGTTCCTTGTGGGGGGTCATGCCCTGTCGCAGGGTGAACCATAAGCGGGTCTGTATGGTCTCGATGTCGGGCCATTGTCCGACCCACACTTCGCCAGACGCTTCACAGCGAACCAGATAGATTCCGCCAACGACCTTGCGTTCCTTGTAGGCAGCAATGGCTGCCTTGCGCGCCTCGCCCTTCATCCCGTCAGTCCTTTCAACCCGTTGCGATACGATGCGAGGATCGTCTCGCCGTCCAGAAGGATACTCTGGATCAATATTACACGGGTGTTATTGACGCAAGACTTTTGTCCGGGTATTAATCGTCGTGAAGCTTTGGTGTTATGCGCGTGTCCAACTCCCTCACAAAACCTTGCACGGCCTTTGGCGGCCAGCAGCGGCTGTTGTCCGGCCCACTGATCGAAGTGGCTCTCGCCGTCAAAGCGGCGGCAGAAAGAGACCCTTCGATGATGATCCTTGTCTTTGATGACACGACAGGCCGCGTCATTGATCTGGACCTGCGTGGCACCAAGGCTGACGTTATCGAGAAGCTATCCCGGCCACCTCAGACGTTTGCCGGGCGCTATCGGCCCCGACCAAGCGAGACGTCCGAACCCATGAAGGAGGTTTCTGAAACGAGAGGTCGAGGGCGGCCCAAATTGGGGGTCGTCTCGCGCGAGGTGACACTGTTGCCGAGACATTGGGAATGGCTGGCCGAACAGCCGGGCGGTGCATCCGCCGTTCTGAGAAGGCTGGTGGATGAAGCCCGGCGGAATGGCGGAACGCGACAGCAGCGCCGTGCCGCCCAAGAGACCACCTATCAGTTCATGCAGGCAATAGCCGGTGATTTGCCCGGCTATGAGGACGCGACCCGTGCACTCTTTGCTGATGATCGCTCCAGACTGGAGCAATGGATTGCAGCGTGGCCGGAAGACATTCGGTCGCATGTACTGCTTCTGGCGTTCGGCCCGAAGGATCATTCAAGCGACAGTATAAGTAATGGAAAGGAAGCGCCATGAGTGCGCCCACCAAGCCTCAATATCTCGAACCAACACAGAACGCCGGCAAACTTTTCGTCCAGCGCAATCTCGAAGGCAGCATCGTTATGCTGAACCTGCTGCGGTTTCGGCAGATTGCCGACTACTCAGCTCATCCAGAGATCGCGCCCGCTTTGCCGATCAGTGGTGCGGAAGCGTTCGATCAATATATCCGCCACACGCTCCCATTCTTGCATAACAGTGGTGGCGAACTCTTGTTGCTGGGCGCTGGCGGCCCCTTTTTGATCGGTCCAGAGGACGAGACGTGGGACATGGCGATGCTGGTTCGCCAAAGCAGCGTTGCGTCCTTTCTCGCCTTCGCCAGCCATGACGCTTACCTCGCCGGCATCGGACACCGCACGGCAGCGCTCGAAGACTCGCGACTTCTTCCCTTGAATGAACTCAAGTCTCCGGCTTGATCCGACCTAAGACCATGAACACTTTGCAAGCGAATGGCATCGAGCTAGCCTATGACAGCTTCGGCGACAAAGCCAACGAAGCGATCCTCCTGATCGCCGGGTTAGGCACGCAGATGATTCGATGGACGGGTCCGTTCTGCGAAGAACTGGCAGCGCGCGGCTACCGCGTGATCCGTTTTGACAACCGCGATGCTGGCTGTTCGACACATTTCAGCCAATGCCCTCCGCCGGATTTTAGCACGCTGGCGGCTACGCTCATGGCCGGACAACGACCGGACGTTCCCTATACCCTCTACGACATGGCTGCGGACGCAATCAGCCTGCTCGATGTTCTCTCCATTGATCGGGCGCATGTCGTCGGCCGGTCGATGGGCGGCATGGTCGCGCAGATCATGGCAAGCGAGCATCCAGAGCGGGTGCTGTCCCTGACCTCGATCATGTCGAGCACTGGCAATCCGGAACTTCCGCACGCCGCGCCCGACATATTGGCGATGATGACGCGCCCCGGGCCCAATCCCTTCTCCGACGAACCGGGATTTCTGGCGCATAGTCTTGCCTTCGCGCGCCGTATCTCCGGGTCCGAATACCCCTTTGACGGCGAGGTTCACCGTCGCCTCGTTTTGGAGGAAATCCAGCGCGCATATGACCCCGGCGGCACCGGGCGACAGATTGCGGCGATGGCCGTTACCGGCGACCGTCGTTCACGGCTGGCTGCCATCACGGCACCTGCGCTCATCGTGCATGGAACAGACGATCCGCTCATTCTGCCGGCCTGCGGCGAAGACACCGCCATTTCGATCCCACATGCGGACCTCATGCTTATCGACGGCATGGGGCATGATTTGCCGCCTGCGCTTTATCAGACGATTGCAGAGGCGATTGACCAAACGGCTCGGCGAGCCTCAACAATGGAAGCGCGCCCCTGAGTGTTCAGAGGCCCAATCCCCTCTGCCGGCCAAACTGCCACGATACCGACCCTCCCTGCACGACGCCCATGACCTCGCGGCCGAGCTGGCGGTCGATGACTGGCCGCCATGGGACAAGGGTGAATTCATGGGACTGCTCGACCACGGCGAACTTGCCGCTCGATAGCTGCACGGTGCCGGTGAACTTGCCGCTGACGTTTTCGCCGTCCGTGGCGGCGCGGAACGGCAGCGCCTTGTTCTCGGCCATCTCCGCGCCGACGCGGGCAACCTCGCGCTCGCGTAGGGTGGCGAGAAGATTGCGCCGATAGAAGATGCGGCCGTTCCGCGCTCGGGTGGCATCGCCCTGTTCGATGTGATGCTCGCGGCGCTGGTCCATCGCCTCGCGCACCTGCTGACCGAAGCCGGTCGGGGCAAGGTCGGCTTTCTCACCATGGATCAGCCGCCGGTCGAGCCAGGTCGCGCCATCCGAACCGATCTGCTTTTCCAGATCGACCGGGGACAGGACGCGAACGCTGGCCTGCCGGTCGCGGCCAGCATCATAGGCGGCAGCGCGGCTGACCAGATCATAGGGGATGCGCCATTGGTCGGCGTCGATCCGCTCGACGATCCCGGCGCGGCGTAGCGCCTCCAGCCGCCGAACATGGGCATCGACATAGCCCTCATAGTCGCCGCCGGGAACGCGGCCCTCGAATTTCGCCTGCTCCAGATGACGGCTCGGCCGATAGATGCCGTCCTCGGCAATGGTGGTGATGCTGCGGTCGGACGGCCGGGCCGTCACCTCTGCCGGGCCGAGCTGGACGACGCTGCCGATGCGGGCATCCTCCAGCCGCTCGGGCGCGATGCCGGCGATGTGGTGCGTGCGGCCGTCGATCCCGTCCACCACAACGGTCAGGTTCTCCCCCAGCTCGTCGGACAAGGGCAAGCGCTACGTCGACTACTGTGCGAGCCAGATTGGGCTGTTTTTCGCTGCCGCGAAGTCTCGTTTGCCGAACGATCGATGGACGACCTCCCGGACGATCCAGAATCGCCTTCTCACTCCTACGGTCGTCAACGGTCTCATCGGAGCCATGAGGCAGGCTCTGGATGCTGGGGTGGAGATGACATTCGAGAATCTGCGTGATCGGCTTGAAGGCTTGGAGAAGTTCCCTTTCGAAAAGTATCGGTCTAGCCAGTACACGGTGATGTCAACCGCGCTCTTCAATACCTTCTTTGCGTCCGACCAAGCACCTACGACGTGAATGACGCCGAACTGAGAGTATCCTTAGTAGGGAGGTTATGCTGGTCCAAGAAAGAAAAAATCCCGACCCGGCTATTCGTAGCGGGTACTCAACAAATCAGCCCGTCACTTTAGTAATAGCCGCCGTGGAAAAGGCGGGCGGTCATTTTGAGGTGTCAAAGGCTGCGTCACTGGCTCGCTACAACTGCATCGGCGGGGGGACATGACATTTTGCTGTTTGGGATGGGGCTCACTCATATGGAGACAGGAATCGCTACCGGTGAACGGAGAGTGGAAGACTGACGGTCCAACGCTCCCCGTCGAGTTCGCGCGCCAGTCCCACGATAAGCGCATCACTCTTGTGATCTGTGATGGCGCTCCCGCTGTCACTGAACCGCGCCGGGTTTGCCGGAGGCTGGTTGGTTTGAGTCACGCC